>CBFGRG010000001.1:0-29809 GCA_965651105.1 uncultured bacterium
CGATTGAACGCGCTCGATGCGCCGGTGCGGCAACCACTCGAACCGCAGGTACCAGACGAGCATCAAGCCCGTGGCGACGATCCAGAATCCATGGAGCGCCCAGATCGGGCCCGGTGGCAGGCTGTAGACGTAGATCGCGTGGATCACGTTGCCGGCGTTCATGATGAGAATGTGACCAAGGCTGTAGGACGCCAGGTCTCGCGTGCGGATCGCCTTGAGCAGCATCGGCAGCGCGCCGAACATGAACATGAAGGTGGAAACTGAGCCGGCAATGACCGGCAGGCTGGTGTTCACGGTGATACATCCTGGAAGAGGTCAAACGTTTGGTGCGACCACCAATCAGGCCGCGCCCGTTGTTCCGAAGGTGACTGGCGGCTCGTCAACGATCGTCGGGCGACTACCCTCGATCCAGCGTCCGAGCCGGACGAGACGGGCACCGAGGGTGTGACGCCAGGGAGGCACGTCGACTCCCGCCGGCAGTGGATGGACGATGGCGCGAATGTCGTTGCGCTTCGCTTCGATCAGGACGGGGAAATACTCGAACTGGATCATCGCGTTGTGTTCTCCGTGGAAGGCCGGACCTTTCATCGTCCGGACATTTGGTATCGGTGGCACGCTCGTCATCGAGCGCGGTTCGGGATCAGGCTGGGTTCGGCACCGGGCGAGGGCGGCGAATCCGGATCAGCCGGCTCGAGACGGCAATGCCGCGAGCCAGCCGCCGGAAGATACTGATGCGATGTGCATCGGCCCGAATGCTCTCTCGTCGCTCTCGCTCGAGCGCCTCAATGAAGTCCAGCGGTGAGTATGGAGTCAGCATGGCGTGGACATTCTTTCCTTGGGTTTACTCTGCCTTCTCAGGCACTGGTTTCCTGCGGGATGAGGGTCGGCTCAGCATGGAGCCGCCGGGTGATTCGCTGGGTGAGCCGCAGCAATGCATGCACGGCTCCCCTGGCCGAGGGATATCGCCGCAATGGCCCGAGCTCTGTGCGGACCGTCGGCTTCCCCAGTGAACGCAACGCGTCCTGCCGCGGCTCGACCAACGCGAACGTGATTTCAGACGGGATCATCCTTGTCGTCTACTCCGTGTGTCTGGTGACAATCCACCATCGAACGTCGCGCCAGGCGGAGCCGGCTCCCAGGGCACAGGACGCAGTCGTTGCGCCGGAGAGCCGGCTTTCCAGCCTGGTTTCAGGACCCGCACACATCCTACGGGCCAGCCATCAAGGGATCGTCAACAGCTACGTCAACACGGGCAGTCAGCTCGCAAGACGGTAGAACCTGAAGAAGTCGTGCTCGATCGGGAGCACCTCGACCCGCTGGAACCCGGCCTGCTCGGCGTAGTCCCGCAGCGTATCGGCGCGCATCACCGTACCCGTGGCCGCCGAGGGTGTGTCGACCATCCCGACCGGAAGACAATGGAGGATGCTGAAGCCGTACATGTACCGCTCGACGTCATCGCCAGGCGCCGCGAATGTCTCCGCGACCTTCTCGTCCACGATCAGCACCGATCCACCGTCACGAACCAGCCGACGCATCGATCGGAGCACGCCGACCGGGTCGGACATGTCATGAATGCACTCCACCGCCATCGCGAAGTCGTACCCGCCGGCCGGATCGGCCTGGCTGGCATCGATGGCATGGAAGGTCACCCGATCGTCCACGCCTTCGGCCCTGGCGTTGACGCGAGCGGCGTCGACGGACGCTTCGTCGAGATCGAACCCGTCGACCCGAACCCCGGGAAAGGCGTTGGCAAGCGCAATGCTCGACCAGCCGAGACCGGTGCCGACGTCCGCAATCCGTGCCGGACGCTGGCTATCCTGCAGCCGCGCGTGGACATCCGGCATCGCGGGGATCCACTCCTGGGCGAGGAGATGCAGGAACTGCGGGTAGGTCGTCCCGGCCTGGCCTTCGGCGAGATCGGCGCCATAGTCTTCATAAGGAACGCCGCCCCCGGTCCGGTAGGCCTCCAGCAGCGCGGGCAGCGGCGCCACACAGCCGGCGAAGATCTGGGCGATGGGCGCCATCGCCAGCAGGCTTGTCGGGTCGGCGAGCACGGTCTCGTACCCGTCCGGGAGCTTGTAGCGGCGCGCTGACGGATCACCGTCGGCCTCCTCCACGGCAAGTATTCCGGTCACCGCCTGCTGTTCGAGCCACTCGCGAGCGTAGCGCTCGGCCGTACCGGTGCGCTCGGCCAGCGTCTGGCTTGTCGCCGGGCCGTTCTGGGCGAGATCGCGGTAGTACCCCAGACGGTCTCCGAGATAGACCGAGAAGAGGTCCATCGCCGCGATCACCGAAGAGAACAGTCGCTCCGCCAGCACGTCGGAAGACACAGGTGTGGTCGTGGTCGTCGTATTGTCCATGTCAACTCCTTATATTCGGTGTCAATCAACCAGTCACCGGGCACACCATCGTGCACCCGCTGAGGCACGAGATCAGGCCGTAAGCCGATAGAAGCGCCAGACATCGTTCTCGATCGGCAGGACTTCAATCTCGCGGAACCCGGCCTCTTCGGCGTATCGCCGGAGAACATCCGGCCGCATGACCGTTCCGGTCGCTGCCGACGGCTCTTCGCTGAGTCCCACGGGGAGGCAATGCAGCACGCTCGCCGCGTACATCAATCGTTCAATCGGGTCGCCCGGCGCGATGAATGTCTCCGCGACTCGCTCATCGCCGATCAGCACGGTACCGCCCGCCCCGACCATGCGGCGCATCGCGGCGAGCGCGCCAACCGGATTCGCCATGTCATGGATCGTTTCGATCGCGAAGGCGAAATCGTATTCGGCACCAGGCGCCGGGTCCGCAGCATCACGGACGTGGAAGTGCACGCGGTCGCCTACTCCCGCGCGCTCGGCGTTGGCCCTGGCGGACTCGATCGACGCAGCGTCAAGGTCGAATCCATCGACCCGCACATGCGGGTAGCCCTGGGCGAGCGCAATCGTCGACCAGCCGGTGCCGCAGCCAATGTCGGCCACGCGCGCGGGCTGTGCGGAGTCCCGCAGGCGGGCATCGATGTCGGGAAGCGCCGGGATCCACTCCTGCGCGAGGAGGTTGATGTAGAGCACCCGATTCGCCTCGCCCATGCCTTCTCGCAGGTCGTCGCCGTACGCCTCGAACGGAATTCCGGCACCGGTTCGATAGGCATCCTCCAGCAACGGCAGCGTGGAGATCAAACCGAGAAACTGCCTCGCCAGCGGTGCCACGTACGCCAGGTTGTCCCTGTCGGTGAGCGCGACATCGTGACCGGCAGGCAGGGAATAGCGACGGGACTCAGGTTCGCCAGTATCGGTGACGTCCAGGATGCCGGTGACAGCCTGCTGCTCGAGCCACTCGCGGGTGTAACGCTCCGCCGTGCCGGCGGCCTCGGCCAGCTCGGCGGGCGTTGCCTCGCCCAGGTTCTTGAGCGCGCGGTAGAAACCGAGGCGATCGCCGAGATAGATGGTGGTGAGGTCTGCGACGTCCAGCGCCGCTCCAAAGACCCGTTCCGCGAGCACCTGGCTGCGCTCCTCGGCCGATTGGGCTTGTATCGTGATCATGGTGAAATCGTTCCCCTTTGCTACAGGGTGCGTTGACCTCCGGAATTCGTCGCTCGAGCGGCGACGGGTTGGATGTTCTGGTTAACGTGGAAGACATTGTCCGGATCGTATCGAGCCTTGATCGCCGCGAGGCGATCGAAGTTGCCACGGTAGGCTGCGCGCAGCCGTTGCGGGCCTTCCTCCATCATCATGTTGACGTAGGCGCCTCCGGCCGAGAACGGGTGGAGCGCCCGCCAGTAGTCGCGCGCCCACGCGGTGATTCGCTCGGCGTTGGCCGGATCGGGGTCAACCCCGACAATCACCTTCGCCCACGTCACGTCGCGATAGCTGAAGGCGGTTTCGTCGCGTCCAACCCGGCTCACGGCGCCATTGATCGGGTAGAGGTGCATGGTCGATTTCGGCGAAGGCAGGGCACTGCCAAACTCGACGTGACGGTCGATCGCCTCGTCCGGAAGGTCGCGCACGAAGTCGGCTTTCCAGTACCATTGCTCGCCTGGCGGGTATAACGGATCGAAGGCGCTCTGCAGCGCCGGGAATGGCACTTCCTCCGCGCCGTGCAGCGCCGGGGTGCCAACCCCGAGTGCCGGGGCGATCGCGTCTGCCGCGCGGTCTTCCGGGCCCAGGTAGCACCAGACGACCGCGCACATCGTCTGCCCATGCAGCTCTTCGGGGAAATCCGGTGCAGGTGGCACCGAGAGGAACGCGAAGAAGCCGCTGAGCTCGTCTGGCGCGTCGACGATGAAGTCGCGATACCAGCGCATGACCTCCGCCGATTGTTCGATCGGCCAGAGCGTCCGCCCAGCGGTCACCGTATGGACCGGGTGCAATCGGAACAGGAACGAGGTGACGACGCCGAAGTTGCCGCCGCCACCCCGCAGCGCCCAGAACAGGTCGGGATGCTCGCTCGCGCTCGCCGTGACGAAGCTGCCGTCGGCGAGCACCACGTCGGCGGCCAGCAGGCTGTCGATCGTCAGGCCGTATTTGCGGCTCAGATGCCCCACCCCACCGCCCAGCGTGAGCCCGGCAACCCCGGTCGTGGAGATCATGCCGCTCGGGACCGCGAGCCCGAACGCGTGGGTAGCATGGTCAACCTCGGCCCATGTGCAGCCGGCATCGACTCGCGCGGTCCGGGCCTCCGGATCGACGCGGATCCCCTTCATCAGCGACAGGTCGAGCACCACGCCGCCATCGACCGAGCCGAGCCCTGCGCCATTGTGTCCGCCACCGCGAATGGCGAGATCGAAGTGATGCGTTCGGGTCAGGTCGACCGTGGCAATGACATCGGCCACGTCGACAGCTCGCACGATGAGCGCGGGGCGCTTGTCGATCATGGCGTTGTAGAGGGCGCGCGCCGGGTCGTATTCCGCGTCGCCGGGGCGAATCACGTCGCCCCGGATGGCGCCGCCGAACCTCGCCAGAGCGTCGGCGGCTGCCGTAGATTCGGTCCCTTCCGGGTGCAGCAGGGCCATTGTGGCTCCTTTCCGGCCGGGGTGGCGGTGCTCCGTCCATAGACACTGCCATCCCCGACACCGGACAACTCCGGCAGGTGACCGCAAGGACGCCAGGCGGTCGTCACCGGAATCGAATTGGTCCTGACGGCCGGCCCTTGAGTTCCGGCTGCCGGACATCGTCTCGTCCTCACAACCGAGTATTGGCACCGAGCATCAACGTAACGTCAACGCTTACGTCAATCCGAACAGGTCGAGGCGTACAATGGCGCAGGGCCTACATCGTTCGCCATCGCGACAGGATCCGGTACCGTGGCACCATTGAAGCTTTCCCTGCTGGGGCCGCTGCATGTCGAGCGTGACGGCCAACCGATCTCTGGCCCGGTATATGCCAAGGTGCTGGCGCTGCTGGTCTTCCTTGCGGTCGAGTCGGACCGCCCGCACCAGCGTTCCGCGCTGGCTGCGCTGCTCTGGCCCGACCAGTCGGAGGATCGCGCTCGCCACAGCCTTCGCCAGGCACTCAGCACGCTGCGCCGGGCGGTCGACGCCGGGGCGCAGCACCCATCGATAACCGTCACCCGCAACACGGTGACGTTCAATCGCGATGGCGGACACGACGTGGATGTGATCGAGCTGATGAGCCTGCTGGACGCCTCGGACCGGCACGATCACGACGACGCGGCGACCTGCGCGTCGTGCGCTGACCGGCGCGAGCGCGCCGTGGCGCTCTACCGGGGCGATCTGGTCGATGGGTTCACCATTCCCGACAGCGACGTGTTCGAGGACTGGGTGCAGGTCTGGCGCCAGCGCTTCCGCGAGCGGGTGGTGACTGCGCTCGACGACATCTCGACGTGGCATGAACGGATGGGCCGCCGCGACCTGGCGATCTCGGCGGTCCGGCGCCAGCTGGAGCTGGACCCCTGGCGTGAACCGGGGCATCGCCGCTTGATGGATCTGCTCTGGCAGGACGGCAACCGCGCCGGCGCGCTCGCCCAGTTCGAACGCTGTCGCGACCTCCTGGATGCCGAGGTCGGAGTCGAGCCCGAGCCGGAGACCATCGCGCTGTACGAGCGGATACGCGACGGAACACCTCACGCCGCCACCACCGGGACCGATTCCGTCGGCGCGGCGCGGCCGCTCCCCGCCCCGGCCACTCGCCTCGTCGGGCGCACACGCGAGCTGGAGGAAATCACCGACCTGCTCGAGCAACGCGGCTGCAGGCTGCTGACGCTGGCCGGACCCGGCGGCGTCGGCAAGACACGACTGGCGCTGCACATCGCGCACGAACGCGCCAGGCGTCGCGGCGAAATCGTCGGCGTGGTCCCGCTCACCCACGTTCACGACGCCGACGGCATCTGCGCGGCGATCGCCGACACCTTTGGGCTATCGGTGCAGCCGTCCCGGCCGATCCTGGCGCAAATCGCGGGGTGGCTCCACGGGCGCGACGTCTTCCTGGTCATGGACAACGCCGAACACCTCACCGCCGAGATGGACGTGCTCTCGGACCTGCTGGCGGCCGAGCCGGGCCTGACCTTGCTCGTGACGACGCGGGAGCGCATTCGGCTCGCCGCGGAGTGGGTCTACGAAGTCCGCGGGATGAGCGTGCCGACAAATCCGGATACCGACGCGTTCGAGGGTTACGACGCGGTCGAGCTGTTCATGGAGCGTGTTCGGCAGGTGCGCCCGGGAGCGCCGCTCCGGCACGATGAGCGACCAGACGCGATCCGCATCTGCCAGCTCGTTTCGGGCTTCCCACTGGCCCTGGAGCTCGCGGCCGCATGGGCCGCGACCCTGCCGCTCGAGCGCATCGCGAGCGAAATCCAGGAAAATCTCGATTTCCTCGCGGCAACCACGCGGGACCTCCCCGATCGCCACGCCAGCCTGCGCGCCGTGTTCTCGTCATCGTGGGAAATGCTCTCCCCCATCGAGCAGACAGCGTGGCGCCGCCTCTCGGTGTTCGACGATGGCTTCGATCTCGCCGCTGCCAGGGAAGTCACCGGTACGGATCTCGCCACGCTCGCGAACCTGATCAACAAATCGCTGCTGTCGCGCCTCGACCTCGACCGGTATCTCCTCCACCAGTTGCTGCGACAGTACGGGGACGAACTGCTCCAGCAGAACCCGGAGGAGTATCGCGACACCCGGGACCTGCACGCGCGGCACTTTCTCGGCAGGCTCGCGGGGATGGAGGAGGCGCTCACAGGTCGCGACCAGCCGCAGGCGCTGGAGACGATAGAGGATATGCTCGGCAACCTCCGATCGGCGTGGTCATGGGCGGCGAAAGGCGAGGCGATCGACGAGATGGTCGCGGCGGCGCACGCATTCTGGCTCTATCACGCGATCCGCGGCCGGATGGGAGAGGGTGCGGCAACCTTTGGAGAGATGCTCGAAGCGCTCGAACGCCGAGCCTGCGAAGGCGATACAGAGAGCTGCGGGCGGACACTGGCCCTTGCCCGGGTGTACACCGGCGGGTTCCGCAGCGGGCTCGGGCGCTACGATGAGGGCATCGAGCTCCTGCGAGACGGCATCGCGACCCTCCGCGAATGCGGAACCGGCCGGGATCTGGGGCTGGCCCTCAACATGCTCGCCGCCGCGCTGACGATGAAGGGCCGCGATACCGAGGTCCGTGATTGCCTGCAGGAGAGCCTCGAAGCCTCCGAGCGCGCGGGCGACCGATGGACGACGGCGTTCGCGCTGAACGATCTCGGCATGTTGCTGCACAAGCATTTCGGGGATGACGACGCCTCGCGGCACTGCGAACGCAGTCGCACCATCTTCCGGCAGATCGGCGATGCGCGCGGCCAGGCCTTCGCCGCCCACAACCTCGGCATCATCGCTTTCGAGCAAGGCCGGTATCGCCGCGCGATGGCGCTTCACCACGAGGCGAAGTCGCTCCGATCGGAGATCAACGACACATGGGGCGTCGCGACATCGCTGGTGCAAATCGGCGTCGTCTCCCGTGCCACGGGCGCAACCGACGCAGCTCGCCGCGAGCTCACGCGCGCCCTCCGTGTCGCCTGGGAGAGCTCGATCGTGCCGGTCGTGCTGGAAGCGCTCGTCGAGCTCGCCGGGCTGGATATCGACATGGGCACGGCCGACGACACCGAAGGGACGCTCGCCGCTCTTGCCGCGCATCCGGTGTTGCCGAGACACATGCGGCCGCGACTGGAGCACCTGATGGCGCTCGCCGGCGTCGAGCCCGCATGGCCGGAGCCCGATGCCGAAGACAACCGATGGGCAACTCAGGCGGTGGACCGGCTCGCGCGCCGAGCGCTGGCCGGTGGCGTCACCACCTGACGCCGCAACGTCGCAACCCGGTGCCGATGCGCAGTGCCTCGCGTCGTGGCACCCGGGTCACGCTCTGAAAAACCGGTGGGGCTACCGCGTCGCCCACAGCAGGCCGCGCTCGACGATCGTCTGGGCCTCCGGCACTTCGAAGTCAGCATCGACGTGGCCCAGCGAGCAGTAGAAGACCTTGCCCTCACCATACTTGCGTTTCCACACAACCGGCATCACCGTGCCCTCGATCCAGGGCGCATGCTCCCCGGAAAACGTGGTCGTCGCCAGGACCTCGTTCGACGGGTCGACATGCATCAGGTACTGCTCCGAGTGCATCGCGAAATCGCTCAGCCCGGCGGTGATGGGGTCGTCGTGGTTGGTGATGTTCACCGTGTAGTCGATGATGTTGCCGGGGTGCGCGACCCACTGGCCCCCACAGGCGAACTGGTACTCGGTGCTGGCACGGAAGGCATCGCCCATACCGCCATGCCAACCCCCGAGGCCGGCCCCGGCCTTGACCGCGCCAAGCAGCCCGGCCTCCTGCTCCTTCGTAATCTCGCTCTGGGTGTAGACGGGCACGATCAGGTCGTACCGGGCCATGCGATCGGTATCGGCGAGCACGTCGAGCGTCTCGACCAGGTCAACCTCGTACCCATGTCCTTCCAGGATCCGGGCGAACCGCTTCGCCGTGAGCTCGGGCTCGTGCCCCTGCCAACCGCCGTAAAATATCAGCGCCTGCTTCGCCATCATCATCCTCCACACTTCCACCCGCTCGCCACGTCGCGCGGCGCCGAGCGCGTCACTATTTCGATTTCGCCTCAGGTAGCGCTCACGCCCGACCAGCGAAGCGTATGACCAGATCGTAAATGAACTGCGTGCCGAAGGCGAGATCGTCGACGTGCACGCGCTCATTGTGACCATGGACGAGCCCATCGTAGAGTTGCAGGCGCTCGGTCGGCAGGTTCGGGAAGAAGCCGTAAACCTTCACGCCGGGAATCAGCGGCGCATCGGTCCCGCCCGAGGACATCGTCGGAATCACCGCAGCGCCAGGGTCGAGCTCGGCGACCGTCTCGACGATCGCATCGAAAAAGGACGATTCGGCGTCGGCGGCCGTTCCACCATCCGGCGAGACAATCTCGATCGACGCGAGATCGCCCACCACCGCCTGCACCTCGGCCCGGAACGCCTCCGGATCCTGTCCAGGGAGCACACGGCCGTCGATATCGACCACGATCTCGCCGGGGATCACGTTGATCCGCTGCCCGCCGTGGATCATCGTTGGCACCGCCGTGTTGCGGGTGGTCGCCCGCAGCGTCAGCAGCTCGTCTTCATTGAATGGCAGCTTCGCCAGATCGTCCCACGCGACATCGTCGCGCGCGAGCAGATTCCGGACCGTCTCGGCCAGATCCCCGCCGACCGTATCAGCGATCGTTGTCAGCATCGTCCGCACCGTCGGGGTGAAGACGGTCGGCGCCTGCCAGGCGTGGAGTCGCAGGAGCGCCTCACCGAGCCTGCTCATGGCGGTCTCGTCGAGCGGCACCGAAGCGTGCCCCGGCGTGCCGGTGACGACCATCCGCAGGTGCGTCGAGCCCTTCTCCGCCACCTGGCAACCGTAGAACCGATGTCCTTCGACCTCTATCGGCGCGCCGCCGCCCTCATTGATCGCGAACTCGGCGTCGATCAGGTCGCGGTGATGCTTCCACATCCAGTCCGCGCCGAACGCGCCGCCCTCCTCCTCGTCCGCGAATGCGACGAAGATGACATCGCGATCGAGCGGGACGTTGCGCTCCTTCAGCGCCAGCATCACGGCCAGCTCGGCGGCGACCTGCCCCTTCATGTCGAGCGCGCCGCGTCCCCAGATATAGTCGTCAACCAGCTCGCCCCCGAACGGATCCCGCTCCCAGCGCTCCGGCTCGACCGTGACTACGTCGGTGTGGCCCATCAGCATGATCGGTCGGCCAACAGGATTGTCCGCCCGCAGGCGCGCGACGAGCGTGGCGCGATTCGGTGCCGATTCGAGCACATCCACCTCGTCGAAGCCCGCCCCCCGCAGAATCGACGCGATGTGGTCGGCAGCCAGTTTCTCGTTGCCCGGTGGGCTCATGGTATTGAGGCGCAGCAGCGCCTGCAGGTGCTCGACCGCGCTCTCGCGCAGGGCAGGATCGACATTCATACTCACAGGCTTGCCTCGAAACGCGGCCGGCATCGCCGGCACCGACAGGTTGCACGGGCACATCCTACACGCGGTCAGGCAGGCGTGCCGATCCTCGCCGGGCTCAGGGGTATCGCCGGTCGGTTCAATCGCCTCTTGTCGACTCCGGGCCGTGGTAGCATGCTGGCGATGGGCCGAATCACGCGGCGGTTCGCCGGAAAGTGACACATGACCGAACTTCTCAAGGACAAGCCGTGGGTGCTCGGGCTGCTGGTGATGGGCGTCGCCCTTGCCGGTTTCGGGGTTTGGAACCTGACGAGCGAGACGCCGTATGAATGGCACGGCGCGGCGTACGATCCGCCTCGCAGCGGTGTCGACTTCACCCTGACTGACACCGAAGGCGAACCGCTCTCGACGACCGAGCTCGAGGGCAAGATCGTGTTGCTCTACTTCGGATACACCTACTGTCCCGACTTTTGCCCCGCCACGCTGACCGACTTCCAGCGCATCAAGCAGGACCTCGGCGACGATGCCGACCAGGTCGCCTTCGTCATGGTCACCGTCGATCCTGAGCGCGATACTCCCGAGCGCATGAAGGAGTATCTGGAGTTCTTCGACGAAACCTTCATCGGGCTGACCGGATCCGAAGAGGAGCTGGCGCCGATCAAGGACCAGTTCGGCATCATTTCCATGGCGGGTGATGCGACGCCCCAGAGCGACGGCGACCAGGTCTACTGGGTCGACCACTCGACCAAGGTCTACGCTCTCGACAAGGATGGGAATCTCGCGCTCGAGTACGCGTTTGGCGCCGACCCTGCCGATATCACCGAGGACGTCGAGCACCTGATCGACTCCTGACGATCACCGATCGACCCGAAAGGACACGCTCATGGCCACCCGACGCTTCCTGACGATCACCGCCACGCTCGTCGCGATCCTTGCGACCGCACTCGCCGGGTCACTCGTTGCGGCCGAGCACGACCACGAGCATGCCCACGCAACACCGGACGCGCACGATCATCATGACGAGCACCACGCGGACGAGATGGGCGGAACCGGCACGGGTGTGGTGTACATGACCATCGAAAACACCGGAGACGACGACGACGCGCTCCTCGGCGGCAGCACCGACCGCGCGCAGACGGTGGAAGTGCACGAGATGCGCGTCCAGGACGACATCGGCATCATGGTGCCGCACGATGGCCCGCTCGTGATCCCGGCCGGCGAGTCGGTCGCGCTCGAGCCGGCAGGGCTGCACATCATGTTGATCGACCTCAACGACGACATTCGACTCGGCGACACCTTCGACCTGACCCTCGAATTCGAACAGGCAGGCGAGGTGACCATCCCCGTGACGGCGGCGCTCGATGCCGAGGACGCCGAGGGCGAGTCGATCGAAGCCGGTGACCTCGAGATCAGCGGTGTCTGGAGTCGCCCTGCGCCGCGCATCGATGGCGCGTCGCCGGCAACACCCGATGCCTCCCCGGCCGCCTGACCCCGATGCCTGACGAGGTCCCCCCGAACGCCGCCACCAGCGACGATGCACCAGCACCGCCGGAACGCCTGGACCGTTCGCGGCGGCTGTTGCTCGCTATCGGCGCGATCGGGCTGCTGCTGACCGTCTCGCTGGGCGGCTTCGCGCTGCTGTGGGATGGCAGCGAGCCGGGTGGCCTGACGCTGGTGATCCCGAACGGCGTCGCGGCGACGCTGGACTACCCGACGATCGATTCGGCGATCGCGGTGCCGACGGAGCTGGTGTTCGAGCGCGGCGAAGTGTTGACCATCCGCAACGAGGACTCGGCCGCGAACCGGGCGGGTCCGTGGGTGCTCGGCGCCGGCGAGACGTTGCGCATGAAATTCGACACGCCCGGCGAGTACACCTACCTCTGCACCGTCGACGAGTCGGAAAACGTCACCGTCACCGTGCTGGAGCGCGGCACCTGATCGCGACGGGCCGTAGGGTAAAATGGCAACGCGTCGCCGAGCGAGGCGACAGGCCGAATTGGTGGAATTGGCAGACACGCCAGCCTTAGGAGCTGGTGCCCGCGAGGGTGTGTGGGTTCGAGTCCCGCGTTCGGCACCGAGCAATCAATTGGTTCAACGAATGGTTTTCCCGCGAGGACCGGGTTGCGCTGGCTATCCGGAATAGACGCGCACGCGCGCGAACTTTCCGCCGGAAACCCGGATCACGTTGGCGCCGCACTGTGGGTGCCGCCCGCCATCGTGGTCGATCATCACCGCCTCCCATTCGAGGCAGGCCTCGTCGCCGACGGTGAGCTCACCGACGATCTCAACCTCCAGCCCCGGGAACTGCGCGATCGCGTCCTCGTAGAACCGGCGAATCTCGTCATGTCCGCGCAGGCTGGCACCGGGCGCGACGAGCTCGGCGTCCTCGTGGAAATGGGCCAGGATCGCCTCGATATCTCGCGAGCATTCCGCTCGCCAATAGGCTTCGGCAACCTCACGTGGGGAACTCGCCATCGTCCGTGCCCTCCTCGTCTCGACCGCTCGGCTGGCTCGTGTTTTGGATGATGTTCAGATACCGCACCGCCAGCGAGCCGTCAAGTCAGTCCGATCCGGGCGCGCACGAACCCTATGGCCCCGGTCAGGCTCCAGTGCCCCAGCCGAGCCGCCGCCACGCTGATGCGGGCAGGATCTGGTCGACTCGCTCCAGCACCCAGTCGGGCCGGTCGGTCGGGGCGATCCCGGCCAGCATCGCCGGCGTCGTCTCGCCCGTCAGCACAAGCGCCGAAGGCATTCCCGCGTCGAGCGCCATGCGGATATCGGTCATCAGCCGGTCGCCGATCATCACACAGCGCTCCGCCGGCAGCTCCAGCCGCGCCAGCGCCGCCGCGAGCATGTACGGGTCGGGCTTGCCCGTATGCCGCCGCAGCGTCGTGCCGGTGCATCCCTCGACCGCGCCGATGATCGCCGCCGCGTCCGGCTCGCCCCGGCCACCGGGAAACGGGCAGAACCGGTCGGGATTGGTCGCCACCAGAAAGGCGCGACCCTCGGTGCGGATCGCGTCAAAGGCGATCTGCAGCTTCCGGTAGTCGAACCCCCGGTCGTAACTGGCGATCACGATGTCGATCTCGCGCGGATCTTCCGACATCCGGATCCCGGCAGCGGAGAGCGCATCCTTCAACGGCTGCTCGCTGATCGGGAACACCGTCGCCTCGGGGTGGTGCGCCAGCAGCCAGGCGGTCATCGTGTCGACCGTGTTCAGCACCTGCTCGGGCGTGGCAGCGATCCCGAACCGCGCCAGCTTGTGCACATACTCGGCGGGCGAGCTGGTCGGATTGTTGGAGAGGAACAGCACCTTCCGGTCGAGGGCGGCCAGCGCCTCGATCAGCCGCCTCGCGCCAGGCAGCGGGTCATCGCCGAGATAGATCGTGCCGTCGAGGTCAAAAACATACCCGTCCAGCAACTTGTCCGGACGGGCTGCTCCCGCGATGGATGTCGATTCCGACTGCATTTCTGCTCACTCTCTCATCACCGATCGCAAAAACTCCGGGCACCATCCCGGCGCCGCGACCTGCCCTCAGCATACCCAGCCTGACCAGAGCGCGCTGCACATTCGTCGTGCACATCGGTGCAGGACGAGACTCAGTCATTGACACCCCATCTGCTTCATACGTAGCCTCATTTCATGACCCGGCGTCGATTGGCCGCGTCCACTCCCGGGATGCACACGGAGCACGAACATGACCTTGCGAAACGACCGGCCGCCTGTCCAGCGCGCGCTCGCCGGCGCCTCCACCACGCGCCAGATCGTGATGCGCGCCGGCGCGCTCGCCGAAACGGGGCGGCTCGCGCGGGAGATGTTCCCCGGTCGCACCGCGGTAATCGTCGCCGACGGAAACACGTTTCGGGTCGCCGGTGAGTGGGTCCAGGCATCGCTGCGCGATGCTGACGTGTCGATCGCCGAGCCGATCGTGTTCCCGGCCGAGCCGACGCTCCGGCCGGATGTGAGCAATGTCGCGACGATCCTCACGCATCTCGGTCCGGACACCGTGCCCGTCGCCGTCGGCTCGGGCACGATCAACGACCTGACGAAGCGCGCCGCCCACGAGGCCGGTCTCCCCTACCTGGTGGTGGCCACGGCCGCATCGATGGACGGCTACACCGCCTCCGGCGCGGCCCTGATCGCCGATGGGGTAAAGCAGACATTCCCGTGCGCGGCGCCCGAAGCGGTGATAGCCGACCTCGATGTGCTCGCGGCGGCGCCGGAGGGCATGACCGCGTCAGGCTACGGCGACCTGATCGGCAAGGTCACGGCCGGCGCCGACTGGATCCTGGCCGACGCCCTCGGCATCGAGCCGATCCTGCCCGACGTGTGGGAGATGGTTCAGGGACCGCTGCCCGGCATGATCGCCGATCCCGAACGATATTTCCGGGGCGAGCGGGACGAAATCGAGCAGCTCTTCGGCGGTCTGGTGATCACCGGGCTCGCGATCCAGGCCGCCGGCGTCACGCGCCCCGCCTCGGGCAGCGAGCACCAGTTCAGTCACCTCTGGGAGATGCGCGGGCTCGAGCACCAGGGCGAGCTGGTATCCCACGGCAAGAAGGTCGGCCTCGGCACGATCGTCTCGACCACGATCTACGAGCGCCTGCTGGCCACCCCGGTCGACCGGCTGGACATCGATCGCGCGGTCGCGGCATGGCCGAGCTGGCCCGAGATGGAGGCGATCATCCGGCGCAGCCACGACCACCCCGCGCTGGTCGAGAAGGCACTGGAGGAGTGCCGCGCCAAGCACCTGACGCCGGACGCGCTCGGCGACCGACTGACCCGGCTTCGGGACCAGTGGCCGGAGCTCGCGCCGAAACTGCGCGACCAGCTGCTGCCGGTCGGCCAGCTGCGAAGCCTGCTCAGGCAGGCACACTGCCCCACCCGCCCCGAGGACATCGGGCTCACCCTGACGCAGCTGCGCGAGAGCTACCTCACCGCTGGCCACATCCGCCGCCGGTACACCGTTTTCGACATCGTGCACGAGGCGGGCCTGCTCAACACGATCGTGGACGACATCTTCTCGCCCGGCGGTCCCTGGGAGACATCTGAAGGAGACGCGACGCCATGAACACGGACCGATTCGTCCTCGCGATCGGCGCCGACAACGCCGGGGCCGACCTGAAAAACACGATTCGTGACGCGCTCGCCGGCGACGATCGGGTTGAGATTGTGGATTACGGCGTCGCCAGCGCCGACGATGACACCGCCTATCCACACATCGGGCTGAACGTCGCCCGGGCGATTGCAGAAGGACAGGCGCGCCGCGGCCTGCTGATCTGCGGCACGGGCATTGGCATGGCGATTTCGGCGAACAAGGTTCCCGGCGTCCGCGCCACCGTCGCGCACGACTCGTATTCGGTCGAGAGGTCGGTGCTCTCCAACAACTGCCAGGTGCTGACCCTCGGAGCCCGCGTGGTCGGCCCCGAGCTGGCGCAACGCCTGGTGCGGGAATGGCTGTCATATGAGTTCGACGAAGGTTCAGCCTCAGCCCAAAAGGTCGCCGTGATCAGCGATTACGAGATCGCGCACGGCGGTTCGCGCCACGCCGAGCGAGACCAGGGCTGCTGACGGGCACGCATCAGGCACGGCTGAGATCGCTCAGCGCTCGCTGCTGCTCCGTCGTCCGCTCGTACAGCTCGCGATAGATCGCATATCCGGCGTCGTAGACCGAGGCGCGGTCCGGGTTCGGATCGACCCGCCGCGCGATCCGCGTCCAGCCGCCGACAAGGCGCTCCTCCGAGTCAACGATGCCTGACGCCAGCCCGGCGAGCATCGCATCGCCATAGGACGCCCCGAGCGTGCGCTCGGGGATCAGTTGCGACACGCCGGTGATGTCGCTGACGATCTGCACCCACACGTCGCCCTGCGTGCCGCCGCCGACCGCGATAATCGAGTCCGGCATGGCTCCGGCTTCAGCCATGATCTCGAGGTGGTGCCGCACGCCGTACCCGACCCCCTCCAGGATCGACCGGTAGAGGTGACCGCGCGTGTGACGCAGCGTGAGTCCGGCGAACATGCCGCGGGCATCGGGATTGTGCAGCGGGGTGCGCTCGCCGGCGAAATACGGTAGGCAGATCACCCCCTCGCTGCCGGCCGGGACAGCGTCCGCGAGATCGCACAGTTGACCATAGGCGCTCTCGCCAGTCTCCGCTTCCTTCCTGCGCTCGTCACCGGCCAGCTCCTCCCGAAACCACTTCGTTATCAGGCCGGACGTCGCCATCCCGCCCATGATCGCGCGGCGCCCCGGCAGGCTGTACGCTGCCGGCCACAGGCGAGGATCGGTCCTGTGCTCCGCAACGAGGTTCAGCAGAAAGAAGGTGCTGCCATACATCAGCATCATCTGACCCGGCTCGACCACCCCCACACTCAGCGACTCGGCGGCCACGTCGATTGTGCCCGGCGTAACGGGGATGCCCTCCGGCAAGCCCGTTTCGGCGCTGGCAGCGGCTGTGACGTACCCTGCAATCTCGTTGGTGTCCAGTAACCGTGGCAGCCGATCGAGCCCGATGATGTCCCCGGCGAAGCGATCATCCCACTCCAGCCGCTCGATATTGAAGAGTGGATTGAACGCCGACGCCGTGTGGCGGTCGATCACATGCTCGCCTGTGAGGCGATAGACGATGTAGTCGCTTGACGAATGCACCATCGCCGTGCGGGCGAACAGCTCCGGCTCGTGTCTGCGCAGCCACAGGATCTTGGGTCCCACCGCCTGAGTGCTGAGCGGCATCCCGCCCAACGCGAAGATCGCCTCGGCACCGTGGCGCTCCTCCAGCCAGGCGATCTCTGCCGTGGCGCGCGTGTCGATCCCATAGAGCACCGCCGGTCGCAGCGGATGGCCGTCGGCGTCGAGCGGCAACATGCAGGGTCCGATCGCGCTGATTGCGACCGCCCCGACATCGGCACTCCGGTTGCTGTCCTTCAGCAGCCGCTGGCAAATCTCCACGAACTCGCCCCACCAGAGCCCGTCGGCGTCGTGCTCGGCCCAACCTGGTCTGGGAAAGCTGGTGTCATGGTGCACAACTGTCGAGGCGACGACGTCCCCTTCAGACGTACACAGCACGCCTTTCGAGCTGGACGTGCCGATATCGACGCCGAGCAGCAGTGTCCCAGCCATGGCAGCGGCTTCCTCTCTCAACGAATCGATGCGATCTATCCGGTTCCGAACACGCCTCCGGCAATGCGTCGGCTGCAGACATGCCGCCCGACTGGGCCGTCCCCGGGAGCGGCACGACGAGGCGTGGACGCAGCGGCTGGATCAGTTGCCATCCAGATGCGCGAGCAACGCGGTCGGATAATCTGAAGTCACTGAATCCATGCCTCGCCCAATCGCGCTTTCGAGGTCATCGACGGTGTCGCACGGGCCGCCGCCAACGGTGAGCCCGTGCTCGTGGGCGCGCGCCACAAGCTCGGCAGCGGTCTCCCGATATCGATGCAGGTTGACTTGCGTACAGCCGAGTCGCCGCGCCGTGCCGATCGAATCAGGATCGTCAGGCCGGGCGATGAATGCGGTCGCCAACGTTGGAGCGAGCCGCCGGACCGCCTCGACTGCCCCCACCTCGAACGAGGTGACGAGCGATTGTCGCTCTATGCCGCGCGCGCGAATCTCGTCGACGATCCCTTTGGCGATCCGTTCAATCCGCTCAGGCGTGTCCTTCTTGATCTCGAACTGGAGGACCTCGAACGTCGCGAGCACGTCAAGCGCCTCGGCCAGTGTCGGCACGCCCACCGGCTCCGACCAGGACGGGCAGGTGCCACGTGCGTCGAGTGCGGCAAGCTCCGCGGCGGAAAAGCTCTCGACCGCGCCGGTCGCGTTGGTGGTTCGATCGACCGTCGCGTCATGGATGACGACCAGCACATCGTCGCGGGAGATCCGGACATCGAACTCGACCCGCCCCAACCCGAGCTGCCGGGCGTACTCGAAACCTGCGATCGTGTTCTCCGGCGACTCACCCATGGCGCCACGATGGCCAATGATCTGGATGCGCTTCACCCGTACCTCCCGCCTGTGAATCGGCGCCCCGGTCACGCTCCCGGACACCATCTGGATCGTGTCGATCGGTGCCAGCATACCCGCAGAGACGGCATGTTCTTGCACGATTTGCATGCACATCCGTGCAGATCGTGATATGAATCGGTGTCACGACTTGCGCGTTCGGCTTCTTGCTTCGGGAGTCTCTTCGCTTCCGGCGGAGGGCAGGGTCAGCTCAAATTGCGCCCATCAGCAGTCCGCCGCGAGAGCTGGATCACCGGGCCGCCAGCAGCCGCAACATCTCCGTCGGCACGTCGGAGGTCGCAGCATCGACTCCCCAGTCCAGGCAGCGCTCAAGCGCCTCGGGCGTGTTGCACTGAAACCCGACCACACGCACGCCTTCTCGGTGCGCCGCGGCGACCATCTCCCGGGAGCTCGTATTCAGAGAGACGTCCACCTGGGTGCACCCCATCCTGAGCGCGTTCTCGAGATAATCAGGGGTATCGAACGCGCCAATATAGGCTCGTGCCTGGTCCGGTGCGAGGCGGCCGATCGTCTCGACCGCGTGAACCTCGAACGAAGACACGATCACTCGAGATTCGAGGTGACGATCCTGGACCATGCCCAGTACCGCCTCGGCAAGGCGCTCCATGCGCTCGTCGGTGTCCTTCTTGATCTCGATCTGGATCGTACCCATGTCCCCCAGGGCATCAAGCACCGACTCCAGGGTGGGCACCCCCACCCGCTCCGGCCAATCCGGCAATGACGCCCGCGCATCGAGCGCGGCCAGCTCCTCGGCGGTAAACGCACCCACCGGTCCGGAGCCATCGGTCGTTCGATCGACCGTGCCATCGTGGATCACGACGAGCTGACCGTCCTTGCTGAGATGGACATCGAGCTCGACGGCCGAAAGCCCGAGCTGCCGAGCGTGACGAAATCCCGGAATCGTGTTCTCGGGCACCTCATTTCGCGCCCCCCTGTGCCCAACGATCTGAAATGTCACCAAAACGCTCTCCCCTCTGTGCTGCTCCGTCACGCGACCGGCAGGCGGTCGATATCGTGCACAGCGGCAGGTTCGCATACTCGCACAGGCCATATTGGTGCACAATAGTTTTCGCACGGATGTGCATGGGGCATGACCGACAAGACGTGGCGAGAACGTCGCCGGGAGATACCTGTCATGAGCGATCAACCGATCGAGGTGGAGCGGACCGAAGGACACTCGGCGTCGGTAGCGACGAACGCCGAGATCATCACCTCCGTGGCGCGACTCTACTATCTCGAACGGCT
The DNA here is from genome assembly GCA_965651105.1 of uncultured bacterium. Classification (GTDB taxonomy): domain Bacteria; phylum Chloroflexota; class Chloroflexia; order Thermomicrobiales; family UBA6265; genus JACCVC01. Next base: position 19,682 of record CBFGRG010000001.1, read on the forward strand.
GGGGCAGGCAGAGATCGCGTCGATCTACGGCGTGTCTCGATCGACAATCTCGCGAATGTTGACGGCGGCACGGGAGCTCGGCATCGTGCGCATCACGGTGGACGACTACGATCCGCGGGATCGCGAGGCAGAGCGGCAGCTGACCAGCCAGTTCGGGCTGCGGCATGCGGTCGTGGTGCGGTCGGTCGAAGGCTCGGATGTCGCCACCCGGCGGGCCGTCGGGTACTTCGGCGCGCCGGAAGTCGAGGGCTGGATCGAGTCGAGCCACATCGTCGGCGTCGCCGGCGGTCGTTCGATCGGGGAGCTGCTGCGCGCGATCGGCCACAGAAGCCAGCCACAGGACCTCAAGGTTGTGCAGCTGATGGGCATGATCGGCTCCAGCCCGAGCAGTGTCGACGCGTCCGAGCTGAGCCGAATCCTCGCCAGCCGGTTTCACGGCGAGTTCCACAACATCAGCGCGCCGGCCTTCGTGAAGGACAAGCGCACGCGGGACCTCTTTCTCTCCCACTCCCAAATCCAGTCCGTCTGGAGTCGGTTCGAAGCGCTCGACCTCGCGTTTATCGGCATCGGCACCCTCGAGGACTCGGTTTTTGTCGAACGCAAGGTGCTCGATGATTCCGAGCTGGCGAAAGCAAGGCGCTCAGGCGCGGTCGGCGAGATTTGCGGACGCTTCTTCGACCAATCCGGGCAGGAGTGCGACTCGCCGTTCCGGAACCGCGTCGTCAGCATCGAGCTCGACGCACTTCGGAAAGGGAAAGAGGTGGTTGGTGTGACCACCGGCGCCTCGCGCGGCGAAGCTGTCCGCGCGGCGCTTCGCGGCGGACTTGTGCACTCACTGGTGATGGACGACACCTGCGCGCGGAGCGTGCTCGACGGGTGACTCCTGCCGGGTCGATCCCGGGTACGCTACATCAGCACCTCTTCCGGCAGGACCCGGGCGAAGGGGGCCGTGCGCGGTGAGGCGTCATGGATGGCCGATGGAGCCGGCTCCCCGGCCTCGACCATGCGACTCACCAGCCGCTGCTTCAGGTGGTCGGCCACAGCACGGTGCGATTCGAGCCCGACCAGGTTGTTCAGCTCGTAGGGATCCACCTCCAGATCGTAAAGATACGTTTCCGTGTACTCGTCCGCGCCCGGAGCCGAACGCCCGTTGAGCCCCAGTGCGGTGACGGAGTATTTCCAGCGGGGCGTGCGGATGGCACGACCAATTTCGCTCTCGCTGATCTGGATAAAGACTTCGTTGCGCCACTCGCTCCGAGCACGCTGGCCGTCGCGAACGAGCGGCACGATCGATCGGCCCTGCATCGCCTCGGGCACGTCAATCCCGGCCGCATCGAGCAGCGTGGGCGGAAGGTCGATGAGACTGACCAGCTCGGCCACCTCGCCGCCACCGAAGAAACCGGGGCCGGTCAGCACGGTCGGCACCCGGACCGATGCATCCTGGCAGGATCGCTTGTACTCCCGCTCGTTTCCGCGCGTCTTGAAGTGGCAGCCGTGATCCGATGTGAAGAGGATGATCGTGTTGTCCCGCAGCCCGAGGCTCTTGAGGGCATCGAGCAGCCGGCCGTAGGCTTCATCCAGCCGTTTGATCATGCCCCAGTACCCGGCGATCTGCCGGTGCGCCGATCCGCCGAGCGCGGCCAGATCCGGTGGCAGCCAGCGCCCCTGGTAGCGCTCGCGGTAGCCATCCGGCGCCGGGTAGTCATCGGTGCGATTTTGGTGGTGCGGTTCCAGGTAGGAGCAGAAGAGGAAGAATGGCTCGTCGCGGTGGTCACTGACGAAGCGGATCGCCGCGTCGGTTTGGGCATCGACCCTGTACCCGGGCAGGGTGACCTCCCGTTCCGCTTCGTCGTAGACCGTGAACCAGTATGGCTCGGAAGTATGTTCGAGGGTGTTCGCGGCAAGCCAGGTCGCATAGCCGCCTCGCTCCTCCGCGGACACCGGGTCGCCACTCGCGAGGTGCCATTTGCCGATGTAGCCCGTATGGTACCCGGCGTCGGCGAAATAATTGGCGAGCGTCGGCATGTCGCTCGGTAGCGCCATGGCGTCGTTTTTCCAGACACCGGTGCGGGTGGCGTAGAGACCCGTCTGCAGCGACGACCTGGCAGGACCACACACGGGCTGACAGGTGATCGACGTGTTCACATGCGTGCCCTGTCGTGCAATTCGGTCCAGATTCGGTGTCAACTCAAGCGGGTTGCCGTGCAGGCCGGTCGAGTCCCACCGCTGCTGATCCGTCAGGAACACAATCACGTTTGGTCGTTCGCTCATTCCTTCAAGACTCCTCTCCTGTGCGATCGTCGCTGACCTCCGGCCAATGCATCCTGCCGGAATCGCACACCGTCGCCTGAGCCGACGCTGCTGGCCCATCAGGATGTACGGTCATCAAGTCACAGCGTGGCACAGAATGGCACGCTTGTAGCTGCACATGTGTGCACACCCCTCTTTCTGTTTGACGCTGTCCGATGCGTGCTGCTAGCGTGGTGCACACGTTGCACGAACGGATTTGCACGCGCATCGCTCCGCGAGCCGCACACAGCGATCGACGGCATCCTCGAGCGGGCATTGCAGCAGACGAGGCAGCAGCCACCTTGACCACCACGTGGAGACCCAACATCGTCGTCTTGATGGCCGACGACCACCGGGGCACGGAGATGAGTCACCTGCCTCACGGGCAGGCCCGGACGCCGGTGCTCGATGCCCTCGCAGCACGTGGCGTCTCGTTCGACGGCGCTCACTGCCAGGGATCGATGATCCGGGCCGTTTGCGTGCCGAGCCGCGCCAGCCTCATGACCGGACGGAATATCTTCGCGTCGTCCAGCGACCCGACCGGCGGCGACTTCCAATGCGCCATCACCATTCCGCCCGACCTCGAAACCTTCCCCGAAGCGCTCCGCCGCGCCGGGTATCGCACCCACGCCGTGGGCAAGTGGCACAACGACACCGCGTCATTCCAGCGCTCCTTCTCCAGCGGCGACGCGATCATGTTCCTGGGCATGAGCGATCACCATGAGGTACCGACGTGGACCTATGATCCTGACGGCGAATACGCAGGCGCGAACGCCTGGAACTTCGATGAGCCACATACGGAAGAGGACACGGCCGGGAGCTATGTGTACCGCGAAGGCTTTTCCAGCGACATCTTCGCGGACGCCGCGATCGACTTCCTCGGTCAGGACCACGGCGACGATCCGTTCCTGATGTACGTCGCCTTCACCGCCCCCCACGACCCGCGCACGCCCCCGCCGGGATGGGAGGTCGACCCTCAATCGATCGAGTTGCCGCCCAACTTCCTGCCCGAACATCCCTTCGACAACGGAGAGATGGAGGTGCGGGACGAGCTGCTGGCGGAATTCCCGCGCTCCGAAGCGGAAATCCGGCAGCACATCGCCGACTACTACGGCATGATTGCCCACCTCGATCACACGATTGGTCGCATCGTCGGCGCGATCGAGGAGCACGGCCTGGCTGACGACACCGTGATCATCTACACCGGCGACCACGGGTTGGCGGTGGGCCAGCACGGCCTGATGGGCAAGCAGAACCTTTACGAGCACAGCCTCCGCGTCCCGCTGGTGATAGCCGGTCCCGGCGTTCCGGCCACCGGTGTCGTCCACGGACTTTCATGGCACGCGGATACCACGGCGACGATCTATGCGCTCGCGGGCTTGCCGCCCAACCCATCGGCGGAAGGCACCTCACTGATCGACAGCAACGGAGTCATTGCCGCACCTCGGCGGACACTTGGGGCCGCCTACGAGTACAGCCAGCGATCGTTTCGGGACCATCGGCACAAGCTCATCCGCTACTGGAAGGTCCGGGACACTGTCCCGAATCCAGGCACCACGCCGGGAACCGACATGGTCCAGCTCTATGACCTCGAGCGCGACCCGTGGGAGATGGACAACCTCGCGGACGACCCGAGTTACGCGGAGACCCTCGAGCGCCTCAATCACGGGCTCCAACAGTGGCAGCGAGATGTCGACGATGTCCAGCTCGCTTTCCACCCAGGGATCGGTGACGCGACAGGAGCATGTTCATGAGCGTTTGACGATTGGGGCACCGATGTACGGGACATTACAGGGGCCACGGGGCTGAACGTTCGCAACGGATCAGCATCGTATCCATGGGGAGGCAAATACCGGCATCGAGCAGGCAGTCCGCGGAGTAGCCCAGACAGGAGACCACGGCAATGACCAGGATGAATCGACGACGTTTCACAAGTAGCGCGGTGGCGGCTGGCGCGGCGGCGGCCGTTGGTGGCGCGGCGAGCGCGTCGTCCCCGAAGCGGAGTGCCGCCCCGGCGGTGATACGGGCGCAGAACGCCCCCGTCGAGATCGTCTTCTCCAACATCTGGGGAACGCCGCCGGGTGGTGACGCCCCGGAAAACAAGCACCCGGTCGACCTGGTGATCGAGGCGTTCAACGAGCAGAGCACCGACGTCAAGGTCACGGGCCGCGTCGACGGCGGGTACTACGAGGGGCTCCAAAAGCTCCAGGCCGAGCTTGCGGCGGGATCTCCACCCGCCCTGTGCATCACCCCGTGGAACAGCATCAACTGGGCCGATGCAGGGCTCGGCATCATCAACCTTGAAGACATCGCCGGTGACGAGGTTGCCGAAGTCTTCGGGAACCTCAAGGATCAGGTGATCCCGTTGGTGCAGATCGATGGGAAGACCAAGGGCGTGCCGTACGCGTTTTCGACCCCGGTTGTCTATTACAACAACGATATCCTCGCCGACGCGGGTGTCGCGGCCGAGGATCTGTTCCAGAGCTGGGCTTCGTACAGTGAGGAAGGTCTCAAGGTCCAGGCGGCGACCGACGGCAATCCGATCTTCGGGTTCCTTGGCGATAGCCAATGGACAGCCCAGAGCCTCATCCAGTGCAATGGCGGCTTTGTGCTGAACGAAAATGGCGAGCCTGTGATGGACAGCCCGGAGGCCATTGCGGCAATGCAGGCGGTTGCCGACATGGATAGCCAGGGGCTGTATGACAGGTCGACGGCGAGTGAGGTGCGTGCATCGTTCACCGCTGGCTCCACTGCGTCGTGGATCGGCAGCATCGCCTCGCTCGGTGGGCTCAAGAACACGGTCACCTACGACCTTCAGACGTCGACATTCCCGGTGTTCGACGACAAGCCGCGCATGATGTCGAGTGGTGGATCGTTCATCGGGGTCTACGCGCGCGAGGAAGAGCAACAGCAGGCGGCCTGGGAGTTCCTCAAGTTCGCGTTGTCGGAAGAGGGGTACTCGATCTGGATGCAGACGGGCTATCTCAACGCGACCAAGTACGACCTTCCCATCATCGAGGGCCAGGAAGCGGCGTACACCCAGCTCGAAGAGGGTCTGACCCGCGAGACGCCGTGGCCGACTGCGCGCGGCGGCGAGCTGCTGGCGATCTGGCAGAACTACGTGTCCCGTATCTGGGCAAATGACATCAGTGCCGAGGAAGGGTGCCAGCAAGCGGTCGAGGAGATCAACGCGGTTATCGAATCAGCTGGCTGATCACTCGCGCCAGGAAACGAAAGGACTGCAGACATGTCTGGCATCACCCGACGAACCCTCATTGGCCGCGCGGGAGCAGCCGGCGCGGCACTCGCGGGAGGCGCATCGCTTGCCGGCCTCTCGCCCGCGGTCATGGCAGCGCAGGACGTGACCGAGATCACGTTCTACAACATCTGGGGAACGCCGCCGGGCGGCGAAACCTCGGACACCAAGCATCCGGTCGATCAGGTCATCGACGCATTCAATGAGCAAAGCACCGACATCAAGGTGACCGGGGAAACGCCGGGGAACTACTTCGAAACGCTCCAGAAGGCGCAGGCGCAGATCGCCGCCGGCGATGCGCCCGCGCTGATCACGACGCCATGGGCGAACATCAACTACGCCTACGAAGGGCTCGGGATCATTCCGCTCGAGGACATCGCCGGCGACGAGGTGGCAGAAGCGTTCAGCGCCTTCCAGGAGCAGGTCATACCGCTGGTCCAGGTCGATGGCAACACCGTGGGCATGCCCTACGCATTCTCCTGCCCGGTCATCTACTACAACGCGGATGTCTTCGAAGAGGCCGGCGTGGATCCGGACGAGATGTTCGCGACGTGGGCCAGCGTGCTGGAACAGGGACCGGCCATTCAGGAAGTGCTGGACGGCAATCCGATCATTGGCGAGATCACCAATCCCGACTGGCCCGCCCAGAGCATCATCCAAAGCAACGGAGGAACGGTGCTCGATGACGACGGCGTGCCGGTGATGGACAGTCCGGAAGCCATCGAAGCGCTCCAGGCGATCGCCGATCTCGACAACGCGGGCCTGTATGACCGGTCCACCACTGCTGAGCGACGCGCGTCGTTCCTCGGCGGATCGACGGCCTGCATCATCGGGAGCATCGCGTCGCTGGGGGGCCTGCAAAACAACGCAACGTTCAACCTGCAGACCCACACCTTCCCGACCTTCGGCGACAAGCCGCGCAGGATGGCAAGCGGCGGCTCCTTCATTGGGATCTACGCCCGCGAGGAAGAGCAGCAGCAGGCGGCATGGGAATACCTCAAGTTCGCCATGTCCGAGGAGGGCTACGGTATCTGGATGCAGACGGGATACCTCAACCCCACCACCTACGACCTGCCTCGCCTCGAAGGCCAGGAGGCGGCCTACACCCAGCTCGATGAAGGCCTCACGCCCGAGACGCCGTGGCCGACCGCGCGCGGCGGCGAGCTCCAGGCGATCTGGGGCGATTTCGTCGCCCGGATCTGGGCAAACGACATGAGTGCCGAAGACGGCTGCGCACAAGCGGTCGAGGAGCTCACGGCCATGATCGAACAGGCGAGTTAAGCCGCCTCGAACGGACCGAAAACCGTCTCACGGCCCACCACTCGTTCGCCTCGGCTGAACTGGTGGTGGGTCGTGCGAGGGGCACAGCAATCACTTCACACCACGGGGCAAGGAAGCTGGATGGCGAGCATTCGCGTCACAACCCAGGGCGACACGTCGCCGAGCGACGTCAAGCGCCAGCGGTTCACCTGGTACAGGATCAGGGAGGGCGCGACGCCCTATCTGCTCATCGCACCATTGCTGATCCTGGTGGCGATTTTCATTTACTGGCCACTGTTGTATTCGACGTATCTCTCGTTCTTTGACTGGAACTTCGTTCGCCCCGACAAGGACTTCGTCGGTTGGGACAACTACACCCAGCTGTGGGGTGATCCGCGCTTCATGCGCGCACTCAACGGAACGTGGATCTATTTCGTCACGCTGATTCCGATCCAGGTCTTTCTTCCACTCGGGCTGGCCATGCTCCTTTGGCCGATCCGACGTGCCCCCGGACAGCACGCCTACCGCGTCGTCCTCTTTTCCCCAACGGTGGTCGCGTGGTCGGTGGGCGCGGTGATGTGGCTGTGGATCTTCAATCCGCTGCAGGGCCTGCTCAACAAGGTGCTCGCCGAGTTCGGTGTGGAGCGCATCAACTGGCTTTCGGATCGTGACACCGCGATCTGGACCGTGATCGTGGTGGCGACGTGGAAGACGCTGGGCTTCAACCTGCTGCTCTACCTGGCCGCGCTCGAGGCGGTGCCGCACGACTATGTCGAGGCGGCGTCACTGGATGGCGCCAGCAAGTGGCAGATCATGAAAACCATCCGCTTCCCGCTCATCACACCGACATTCTTCTTCGTGCTCGTCACCACCGTGATCTCGGTGAACGACGACGTCTTCGGCGCGATCAACGTGCTCACGGAGGGAGGTCCATTCGAATCCACCACCAACATCGTCTATTACCTCTATGAGCAGGGATTCAGGTACTTCCAGATCGGTGACGCGAGTGCTGTTTCCATCATCATCTTCATCGCCACGGTCTTCCTGACCTGGCTGCAATTCCGCTTCATCGAAGGACGCGTGCATTATGGCTAGCATGGTGACCGCACCCAGGTCCCGAGCCGCGCAACGGGGAGACCGCGCGAGCAATTTCGTCGTGCACGTGGTCATCATCACGATCTGCGTGCTGACCATCTTCCCATTCTTCTGGATGTTCTCCACCTCCTTCAAGCAGGCGAACGAGGTCTTTACCAAAGACATCCAGCTGATCCCCCTGAACCCGACGTTGAGGAACTATCCGGATGCCTTCAGCTACTTCCCGGTCGCGAACTGGTTCTGGAACAGCTTCGCCATCTCTGTGTTGACGACAGTGGGCAAGCTGGCGATCAGCATACCCGCGGCGTTCGCCTTCTCTCGGCTGCGATTCCCCGGTCGATCATTCTTTTTCGCCGTGGTCCTTGCGACGATGATTGTGCCCGGCGTGACGCACATCGTTCCGAATTATGTGCTCGTCTCGAATCTGGGGTGGCTCAACTCCTGGGCGGGTGTCGTGATCCCGTCCCTGCCAGCCACGGCCTTCTACATGTTCCTCATTCGTCAAAGCGTGATGACCCTGCCGCAGGAGCTGATCGACGCCGGCCGCCTCGATGGCGCCTCGACCCTCCAGCTGCTCTGGCAGATCGTCATCCCGAACATCCGGCCCGCCATCGCTGTCGTCAGCATCCTGTCATTCCTCGGGGCGTGGAACCAGTACCTGTGGCCGCTGCTGGTGTTGAACGATTTCGAATCGAAGACACTGGCCGTGGGCATGCAGTTCTTCACGTCGAACACCGAGTCGGCCCAGCTCTGGGGACCGATGATGGCGACCGCCGCGATCGCGACCATCCCGCCGCTGCTCATCTTCGCCCTTGCCCAAAAACAGATCATCTCCACGTTCGTCACCTCGGGCATCAAGGGCTAGAGCCCACGGTGACGCCAGAAAGAGGCCCATTGTGACCGAACGAGACCTTGCCAGCCGCCTGCTCGCACACGTGCGCGAGCAGGCCGAAGCCCTGCCCGTCGCCGGAATGCGTGAGCGAGTCTTCAACCGTCGGACATTCCTCTTCGGTACCTCGGTATCCGGATTGGCGTTTACCCGAACGGTCGGCGCCACGCAGACGGCGAGTCCAGGTGCCTCCCCGGTGGCGGATCCAGCGACGAGAGAACACCTCTTCTCGCTCGGTATCGCCTCCGGCGATCCCACCCCTGATGGGGTCGTGCTGTGGACCCGCCTTGCGCCCCGCCCCTTCGATCCCGATGGCGGCATGGGCACGGCGCCGGTGGAAGTAGAGTGGGAGGTCGGATCGGACGAGGGGATGACCTCGATCGTCCAGCATGGGACCACCACCGCCCAAGCCGAGTGGGCGCATTCCGTCCATGTCGAGGTGACCGGCCTGAAGCCGGCAACATGGTACTGGTACCGCTTCCGCGTCGGCGACGTTGAAACCGCCATCGGCCGCACGCGCACCGCCCCGGCCACTGGCGACGGGGTCGACCGCCTTCGGTTCGCGTTCGCATCCTGCCAACGCTGGGACGTCGGACTCTACACCGGCTATCGCGACATGGCGTCCCAGGACATCGACCTCGTGGTGCATCTGGGCGACTACATCTATGAGTCCGCACACAGCAGCCGCGACATCCTGCGCGAGGGGGATTACCCGGTCTCGGCGATGCTGGAGATTCGGACGCTCGAGAGCTATCGCTCGCGTTACGCCCTCTACAAGCTCGACCCGGACCTGCAGGCTGCGCATCAGCGGGCGCCATGGATCGTCACGTGGGATGACCACGAAGTGAACAACAACGTCTTTGGCATCATCAACAGGGACGAGCCGGCGGCACAGGCACTGCTCGAGCGGCGAGCCGCGGCATATCAGGCCTACTACGAGCATCAGCCACTCCGTGCGGCGGCGCGCCCCACCGGACCGGACCTCCAGCTCTACCGCCGGCTCTCCTTCGGCAACCTGCTCGACTTCAACGTGCTCGACACGCGCCAGTATCGCTCTCCGCAGGGCATCGCCTGCGACGACGAGACCCGCGCCGCGAACGATGGCTTCTGCCCGGATTCGCTCGACCCCGAGCGGACGATGCTCGGCGCCGACCAGAAGCGGTGGCTGCTCGACGGCTTCGACGCCACCACCGCGCGGTGGAGCGTGCTGGCACAGCAGGTTCCTTTCGCGCGCATCGACAACGACGCCGCTCCGGACGTCGCGAGCTTCGGTGGCAAGGAGATGGACAAGTGGGACGGGTACGCCCACGAGCGCGAAGAGGTCGCGGCGGCCATGGCC
>CBFGRG010000002.1:0-28579 GCA_965651105.1 uncultured bacterium
CCGCATCTGGATCTGACACCAGAGGATGCGCAACTCGGCGGTGCCATCGGCAGGAAGCGCAGCGACCTGCCGGTGTCCCGACAGCAGCCACGGCACCACGTCGAGGGGCACCCCGGCGAAGTCCCAGGCCGGATCGAGCCAGCCGGCGCCGGCCCAGTCAATCAACGCGCGAAACTCCCCGGTCTGGACGTCGACCAGCACGTTGGCGGCGTTGACGTCACCGTGGCAAAGCGCGATCGGCACCTCCGCCAGTGCCTCCGGTGCGATCCGGTCCAGCAACGACCGCAGCCAGCGAGCATCAACAAGCGACAACGCTCCCGCTTCCCGCAGCTCGTCGACCCATGGCCTCGGGTCGACCTCCGGCGACTGCCGGAACTCCCGCAGCGCGATCGGCACGGCGTCCCGGTCGGTGACGGCGTGAACGCGAGCGAGAAGACGCCCGACCGCATCCCAGGCGGCACGAGCGGCATCATCGCGTCGCGCGGGATCGAGCGGGATGGCGTCTCTGACCCGTCGGAAGATCGCGACCGGCACCGGCACGATCTCGCGCGAATCGTCCAGCGCGACCAGATCGGGCACGGCGACACCCAGCGAGCGGGCGAAGGTCGCCATGGCGGCGTCGATCGCGACAGCGGCGACGGCGTCCGGCCTTTCGAACACAGTCTTGAGCACCACGTCACCGAGCGGGTAGACGCGGCTGGTCGCGCCTGTCCACGGCTCGGGCGGGCTGGCTGGCGCCGGCAGGCCATGCTTCGCGGCGATCGCGGCGAGTTGGGCGCGGGCGATCATGGGCCAGGAGATGGCCGCCACAGGGGCGGTGCTACGGCTGACCCGCCGTTGATTTCGCGGTCCAGGGATCAGCCCAGCGACTCGCGCAGCTGGCGGCGAGCGTAGAACGGCCGGTAGGGCTTCAGCGCGACGGCGCGGTCGACGTTCCGCTCAGCGCCGCGCATCCGGCTGGCGCCGTCGTACCACTGGAGGTAGCGGAAGGGCGGGTTCTCGCCGGCGATCAGCGTGTAGCTCGATGCCGCCTCGACGTAGGTATCCCACACCTCGGTGACATCGAGGTAGACCTCGGGCTCGAAGTCCTCCTCGTCCTCCCAGTTTTCGGCGAACCAGATCGCCTTCGGGTAGTGGTTCGGGTATTCGCGCACGAACGTCTTCAATCCGGCGAAGAAAAGCGAGGCCAGCACGTTCTCGTAGGTGTTCGTGTGGTCGGTGTGGATGCTGCCCTTCCAGTGGGTCAGGATCACGTCGGGCCGGTGCTTGCGAATGAGGTCGGCGATCGCCCACTGAACCTCCTCGTTCACCGGCAGCTCGCCGTCGAGATAGGGCAGGATTTCGATCTCGGCGCCGAGGATGCCGGCGGCGCGGGTCGCCTCCTCGCGCTTGACGTCGGCGTACGCCTCGGGGCTGAGGTCGCGGCTGCCCTTCTCGCCGAGGGTCATGTGAACAAGCACGGCGCGCCAGCCCATGTTGCGATGGGCGAGGACAGCCGCGCCGCCCATCAACTCGGCGTCGGCGGCGTGAGCGCCGATGACCATGATGCACGGTGCGTCGGTTGGTGAAGCTGACAAGGGAGACCTCCTGAAACGCAGGGTTCAGCGACTTATCGCGTGACCAGAATCGTATGGAGGCCCGACGTCGTGCCGGGCCATTCATCGAAATTGCCGCCCTTGCTGGTGGACGGGCCGGCGCTCGTATGGGACGGGGAGGAGGCAAGCTCCCCCTTACGACAGGTGGTCGATGCTCGCCAGATTCTTCGTCATCATGACGAAGCGGCGGACCTCCTCGAAGCCATGCTGACCGTAGAGCTTCGCGGTGCGATCGCTGGTCCAGAGAAACCATGCGCTGTGGAACCCTTGCGCGCGCATCGCCCGCAGCGCCCGCGAGAGCAGCACCCCACCGATCCCTCGCCCCCGGCACGCCTCGTTGACGCCGAACGGCCCGAATCGCTCGGCACGCGTCTGCGCATAGCCGATGATCTCGCCATGCTCCAGCGCGAGGTGGAGCGTCACGCCGCGGGGATCGCCACCGAAGAGGTCGCGCATGACGCCGATCGCGTCCGGCTTCCAGTGCGGGAAGTGCGCTTCCAGGAATGCGATCAGCGGCAGGATATCGGTCGGCTCCGCCCGGCGAATCGCGATCCCCTCCCCCACCAGATCGGCCTCGTGATCCTCGACGTGCCGCTCCACCCGGTAGTTGGTCAGGTTGGCCTTCATGCTCAACGGCCGGCCGCCCTCGGTGGCACCGGTCGCATTCAGGAACGCGACCGCGCCGGCATAGGCGTTGACGTCGATTCCGGGCGTCAGGTAGCTCGGGATGTACGGACCGTAAAGCACCCGACTCACGCCCGCCGATCTTGCCGCCGACTCGAAGGCACGCATCAGTGCGGTACCGATTCCCTCCCGCCGGCGGTCCTCGCGCACGCCGAAGGCAACCACCCAGGCGTCGCTGCCGGAACCTGACGGAGAGCGTTCGACGTAGCCGTGAACGAAGCCGACGACCTCGCCGGTGGCTGGGTCGATGGCAACGGGGGTGGTTTCCGGCGCGAAGTTGGGATCGAGCAGGTAGCGGCCCCGCCAGGTGACGGGATCGACAGGGTCGGCCCAGACCGCATTGGTCCAGACGGCGAGCAGGCCAGTCTCGTCACCGGCGCGATAGGGACGGACATCGATTTCGGCGGGCATGGGTCTCCTCGAAACCAAACCGTCATCCTGCGCGAGCGAAGGGCCCCTCCCCGAGTTTGGGGAGGGGGGGCAGTGGGGATACACCTTCGACACGCTCGGAGTGCCGATCAGTTCATGGTGGCGTTGCGGAAGCGGGGAAGCCCCTTCCCTATTGATTTGCCTGTGCCTCGGCGATCGCGGCCTCGAGCTCGCTACGGATGTCATCGCCGCCGCGCTCGCGCCAGTTCTGGATCATCTCGTCGAGCTTCTCGATGCCGGCGCGGCCCGTGACGATCTCGGTGTACGTGTCGTTGATGTACTGGCTCAGCTCCGCTCCCTTGTCGCCGTTGGTCGGCGAGTAGATCCCGGCGGTCGGGTTGCTCACGGCGACCTCCGCCATTGCCTCGTTGTGTTGCTGGGCGAAAATCGTCTCGTCCGGATCGCCGGGGATGTAGAAGTAGTTCTCGCTCAGGAACGGGTAGACCAGCGCGCTGCGGTCGGCGCTGCCCTGGTCGGTCAGGCTGAACCCGCCGTCCGGCAGCTCCTCGGAGTGGACGCCTGGCTCGCCGTAATTCAGGTAGGTGTACTCCTCGCTGCCAAACGGCGCGACGAGGTAGTTCATGATCCGCAGCAGCTCGTCGAGCCGCGCTTCGTCCTGCGCCGCCGACGCCGAGATCGCCGTGAAGCCGAAGAAACCCTGCGTCTGGTAGCTGACGCCCGTGCCGCCCTCGGCGCCCGGCATGATCACCGGATGCAGGTCGGCTTCGGGCACGACCTCCTTGATCCGCTCACGATAGCGACCCGGGAAGAAGAGCGCCGCGAAGCCGTTGGTGGCCATGCCGGTACGGCCGCCGAGCATCAGGTCAGTCGCCTGGGTCACGTTCAGGCTGGCCGCATCCGGGTGGTAGGCGCCGTCCGCGTTGAGCTGGATGATGTACTCCAATGCCTGCCGGTAGCCCTCGGTTTCCATCTGGTTGACAAGCGATCCGTCGTCGTTGAGCTCCCAACCGTAGGGCACGTTGAACATCTGGTGGATGATGAAGTTGAACCAGGTGCCGCCGAACGGCGCGAGCCCGTAGGTGTCGTCGGTGCCGTTGCCGTCCGGATCCTCCGTCGCCATCGCGACGAGCATGTCGTGCACGACCTGGGCGTCGGTCAGGTCGGAGTAGCCGAGGGCGTCGCCCCAGTCGCGCCGGTAGTAGGTCGGGTCGTTGTTGCGCAGCACTGGCTTGGGCACGCCCCAAATCCGCCCGTTGATGCGAACGGCATCCCAAAGATAGGCGGGATAGGCGGCGAGGTTCGGGTAGTCATTGATGCGATCGGAGGTGAGGATGTCGGTCAGGTCGGCGAAGGCGCCCTGCTCGATGGCCTCGTAGATGATTGGCCGGGTGGTACCGGGCAGCACGAAGAAGAAATCCGGCAGGTCGCCGCCGGCGAAGGTGGTCGCGATGCGCTCGTCGTAGCTGTCGACTGGCACGAGGTCGGCGTTCCAGGTAACCCCGAGCCGCTCCTCCAAACCCTGCCAGTAGGTGTTGTCGTCCTTCGGCGTCGGCGGTGGCGAGTACGAGAGGGCCAGCACGCTCACCTCCCCGCCGCTGCCGGGCACCTCGTCGACGGTCGTGAACGGCTCAGGATAGGTGGTGTAGGCGATCGGCACGCCCTCGACACTGGAGACGATTGCGCCCTCCGGCACGTCAGCGGCCGCGGGCGTGCCCTGGGCGCCTGCGGCGCCGATCAGCGGCACCGAGAGTGCCGTTGCGCCGGCCACACCTGCGGATGCCTTGATGACGGATCGTCGGGAATATCTGCTGGAGTCTCCGTGGAGTCGCGACTGTCGCATGGTGCATGCCTCCCATGGTGCCGGGCACTGTCGCTGGACGGCTGCCGATTCGCAACCGCACAGGCGATCCAACGTCGTATTCGCAATGTCCCTGTCGCCTGCCACCCGAGCATGGCAGATGGATAATGGCCATGTCAACTGCACGCGAATCCTGTCGACCGGGATTCCCCGCTCCAGGCTCGGTCGCGCAGGCTGGTCAGCCCGCGACGGTCACCGGCAGGGTGGCGACGGCATTGTGGACGAATCCACGGGCGCGATCAGGCACATCGAGCGGCTGGGTCAGGCCAAAGGCGTCGGTGGCACGAGCGGCGAGTGTCACGCTGCCTGGCTGGGCGATCCAGGCGAAGTTGAACACCACCCAGCCACGCGAACCGGTCCGCTCGACGATCTCGGCGTCCCGCCAGGCTGCACCGCCATCGACCGTCACCGCGACGCGCTCGATCGGCGCGTGCCCCGACCACGCATACCCGTGAAGCTCGCGCCGACCGGGTCGGATCACCTCACCCTCGCCGGGCGACACGATGACCGCCCGCGGCGGCATCTCACGCAGCGGCCGCAGCCGCCGATCGGCAGGATCGGGCGATGGCGAGTCGTAGGGCATTCGGTCGACCAGCTCGATCCCGGTGACCCCCTTGACGCTGGCTTCGGCCGCCCAGCCCGGCACGATCAGCCGCACCGGTCCGCCGTTCGATACGCGCAACGCCTCGCCGTCGCGTGCCCAGACGAGCAGCGGCTCGGTCGCGGGCAGGTCACGAAGCGAAATGGCACGCCGGTGGCCATCGCCGCCCCGAGCCACGACCGCGACACCGTCGCTGTGAACGCCGGCGCGATCGAGCACGTCCCGCAGTGGGACGCCGGTCCAGACGGCGAGAGTCGCCTGGCCGGTACCGGCCCGTTCGAGCACGGCGGCGACGGATTCGCCACCGAGACGCTGGAGGCCCTCCAGTGTGAGGTCGCCCGGACGGTTCACGAGCCCGTGCACCCGAAGCCGCCAGGGGCCGTCACTCGCCATCGTCTCACCCGCCACAACCGCCGGCACGGCCAGGCCGGCAACCGTTCCCCAGCGCAGGAGATTCCTGCGGGTGATCGTCAAATTGCCATCGTCGCCGTCCATGGAGCTGCCTTTCGTGCCGCCCGAATCACCTGCCGCCGGACGGGAGCCAAGATGATAGCAGCAACCGGACATCATCACGCCAACCCCACCGTGTCAACGGGCGCCATCGCCACGCCTCGCGCAGGATGCGCTTCGCCGCTGGGTAGCGCCCGAACGCCCCGGAATGGTCCGAGACGTTCGAGCGTGGTGATCACAGGCGAACCCGGCTACTCGGTGACGGTGATCGGGTTCTCGAAGATGGCGTTGTAGTAGTACCCCTTCTGGTTCCAATCGACGGTCGAAGGCTGAGTCATCATCAGCTCGTCCGTGGCCCGTGCCTTGAGGCTCGTCTGACCAGGCTGGGCGTCCCACGTGTGTTCGAATTTCACCCAGGACATCCGACCGGCCTCCTCGACGATGCTGGCCTCCGACCACTTCGTGCCGCCATCGGTGCTGACCTCGACCATCTGCACCTGCCCGTAACCGGACCAGGCGTATCCGACGAGGGTCTGCTCGCCGGCGGCGATCTCGTCACCGGCGGCGGGCGTGGCGATCACGGACTTGACCGGCATCTCGCGCACCGGGCGAATCTTGCGCTCGAACGCGTCGATCACCGTGTAGCTGTCGGTGTTGAGCCGGCCAGGGAAGACATGATCGATCACCTCGATGCCGATCACCCACTTGGTGGAGGCGATCCCGCCCCATCCCGGCACGAAGAGGCGCACCGGGCCGCCGTGCACCTTGGGCAGTTCCTCGCCGTTCATCTCCCAGACCAGCATGGTGTTGGGGGAGAGCGCATCACCGAGCGGGAGCCCGCGCTGCATCTCGGCAAAATCGCCGCCCTGGGAGACGATCTCCACCGCGCCGTCCTGGATACCGGCTTCCTGGAGGATCGGGCCGAGCGCGGTGCCGGTCCACTCGGCGTTGCCGATGGCGGTGTTGCCCCACTGGGTGCCCGAAGCGTTGGGCTCGAAGTAGCCACGGCTGTTCCCGGAGCACTCCAGGAAGGAGGTGATGGTCACCACGTCCCGGGCCTTGAGGTCGTCGAGCGACAGCTCCATCGGGGTATCGACCAGTCCCGTGATCGACAGTCGCCAGGTCTCCGGATCGAGGTCGGGGACCGGGCCGTTGTTGCGGATGTAGAAAAGCTCGTTCGGGGTGAGGAACTCCCCTTCGAGCGCTTCCAGCGGCGTGCCGTAGTTGAACGGGTCGTACGAGATGAGCCGCTCGTCGAGGTCGAACACCTCTCGGAGATCTTCACCCGGCTCGGCGGCCATTGGGGGCTCGGTGAAAGGAGTCGCCTCCTGCGCGAGTCCCTCGCTGGCGACGATGGATGCAATCACCGGCGCGGAGAACCCCGCAACGGTGAGCCGCTGCACCAACTGCCGCCGGGACAGTCGCGATCGCCTGTGTTCGTCGAAAAGCTGAACCATCGACTGCTCCTCTCTCTGATTGAGGGTTGGTTCCCCCGTGACGGTGGCTCGATGGTACTACATATATCCTGAAACACCGCCGCTTCGCCGAGTGCCAGCCCCGATATGGAGGCATCGAGCGCAGGGGACGCGCCATCGACACCGTCGTGGATATTCCGGGCTAGAGCAGCTCCTCGCCGAATCGCGGGAGGCCGGCCATGAGCCCGCCGTCGACGTTGAGCACCGCGCCGGAGACCCACGCCGCCTCATCCGACGCGAGGAAAAGCGCCGCATTGGCGATATCCTCCGGCTCGCCGACCCGCCTCAGGGGGTACCACTGGCCAACACGTTCGAAGACCCCCGGATCGCGATCGACGCGGTGCTGCCAGATCGGGGTTCGGATCGTGCCGGGGGCGATGCAATTGGCGCGCACGCCCTTCGGGCCGTACCGGGTGGCGAGGTTCTTCGTGAAGTTGATCACCCCCGCCTTGGCGGCGCTGTAGGGCTCCTCGCCGATGCCGGCCTGCCCGTTGACCGAGCTGATCGTCACGATCGAGCCGCGGCCGGCCTCCAGCATTCCCGGCAACACCGCCTTCGCCGAAAAGAAGACGCCCTTGAGCACGACATCGACCGTGAGATCCCACGTTTCCTCGTCGATCGTGAGGGGGTCATCCCCCTCCGAAATGGCGGCGTTGGCGACGAGGATCGAGACGGGACCCAGGCGTTCGGCGGCGGCCGAGCTGGCAGCTTCGAGCGCGGCAAGATCGGTGACATCGCCAGCCACCGCGATCGCCCGACCGCCCGCGTCGCCGATCTCGCCCGCGACACCTTCGGCGGCATCCTGATGTCGGTCGAAGATGGCGACCGCGGCGCCCTCAGCGGCGAACCGCAGCGCGGTGGCGCGGCCGATCCCCGAGCCGCCGCCGGTGATCAGGGCAACGTGGTTTTCGAGACGCATTGATATGGTCCTTTCCGTTCAGTTCGCTTTGATCCGATAGTCGCAGTGGAGGTCTTGGCCGCGCATGGCGATGGCGAGGTGCCCGTTCACGTCGCGGTCAAGACCTCCCCTCACGCACCCGCCTCATCCCATTTCGAGCGCAGGTAACGAGCCGAGGCAGGCAGGACGTTCTCGGGCGGGCCGGAGAGACGACATTCGAGACTGAGCCAGCCTTCGTATCCAATCTTCCTGAGCGCACCGAAGGCCGGACGCGGGTCGAGCATCCCGACGCCCGGCTCCAGCCGCGTGTTGCCGGCGAGGTGAACGTGCCCGAGGTGGTCCCCGGACTCCATGATCGCCTCGACGAAGCTCGTTTCCTCGATATTCATGTGAAAGAGATCAGCCAGCGCCTGCACCCGGGTCCGGTCGATCATTCGCGCCAGATCTGCCGCCTGCCCGACGCGATTGAGAAAGGTCGCCTCGTAGCGATTCAGTGGTTCCAGGAAGATCGCGGCGCTGCCCTCGCCCAGCTCGTCGACGGCATGCTGGTACGTCTCGACCACGAGATCCGGCGACGGCGCCTCCTCGAACCCCGCGGCCGGCCGAACCGGCACCGAGACGACACCGGCGGCGCCGAGCGCGGAGGCGACATCGACGAGCTCGACCAGCTCGCGAACCCGTCGCTCGCGCTCGCCAGGATCGGGATGAACCGGGTCCTGCTGGCCGGTGGTGCAGATCGCGGCGACGCCGACGCCGGTGGCCCGGCTGGCCTCGGCGAGCAGCTCGCGATGCTCGCGCACATCGAATCGCGCGCCGTGATTCAGCTCGATCCCATCGAAGCCGAACGCGGCGGCATGCCGAAACTGCTCCATCGGGGTCGAACCGGGCAGCAGTGCCTGCTGTACGGCGAGTCGGCTGGTCATTGGGCGTGTTCCTTTCATCTCCGGCGCCACAGCGTGATCCCGATCATGCACCAGGAACGCGCCAACGAAAAGCCATGTGCGCCGGAATGTGCATCGTGACCCGAACTACCTCCAGAAGCGCGGTGCGGGGTCGTATACTCGAAGCAACCAATCCGACCAAATCAGTCGGATATTATTCCGGCTCCGCGCAGGACAGACCATGACCGACAGCACCCTGACCGCCGAGCACCTGCTCGACTCCCTGATGTACGTGATCGACCCCGAAGTTGGGATCAACATCGTCGATCTCGGGCTCGTTTATGGCGTCGAGCTGAACGGCACTCGGGCGACGGTGACGATGACGCTGACCACGCCGGGATGCCCGCTGCACGCCTCGATCGAGGAAGCGGTACACCGCGCACTGGAAACGCGCCACCCGGAGCTGTCGGAGGTCACGCTGAACCTGGTCTGGGATCCGCGCTGGAGCGTCGAGTTCATCTCGGAATCCGGCCGCGAGCAGCTCGGCTGGCTGTAGAGGAGCCCCTCGGGAGGGATGGTGAGCATTCCAGACACCTCGCTCCACGTCAACGTCACCTGGTGACATCCAGCCAGGGAGGAGAGTCACATGGCAACGACGGAACGCGAACCGATCCTGGCGAGCTGGAAGATCAGCGAGGTGCTGAAACGCTATCCGGAGCTGCTGGACGAGCTGGTGAGCCTCTCCCCTGCGTTCGAAAAGCTGCGCAACCCGGTGATGCGCCGCGTCCAGAGCCGGCTGGTGACCGTGTCCCAGGCGGCCGGCATCGCCGGGCTCGATCCGGCACAGGTCACGCGGCAGCTCAACCAGGCAGCCGGCATCTCCCCGCCGACCGCCACGGACAGCACCACGACGCCATCGGCGTCCCCTGCGGAAAGGCCGGCGTGGGTCGGCGCCGCGCCGGTGGCGGCCGAGCTGGACGTGCGCCCGCTGATGGAGCGCGGCGAGGAGCCGTTCCGCGTCATCATGTCGGCCGCGCGGGAGGTACCGGCGGGCGAGGCGCTGCGGCTGATCGTCGGCTTCGAGCCCCTGCCGCTCTACGACGCGCTGGCGAAGCAGGGATTCTCGCACTGGCCCACGAAGATTTCGGCCGATCATTGGGTGGTGCTGTTCCACCGCGATACCGCCTCCGCACCGACACCCGATGCGTCCACGCCGGCCTCGGGAGAGGTCGACTGGTCCGCACCGGCATCGGAGGTGACGATCGACGTCAGCGAGCTGGTGCCGCCCGAGCCGATGGTGAAGATTCTTCGGGAGCTGGAAACGCTGCCGGACGGCAGTCGCCTGCTCGTCCATCACGTCCGCCGGCCAATCCACCTCTATGACCGTCTCGACGAGATGGGCTATGCCCACGCCACGCGCGATCTCGGGCCGGGCCAGGTCGAGGTGATGATCCAGAAACGCTCGGGAGCGACCGCGTCATGATGGGGCTCTCCTCGGCCAACGCGCCGGAGCTCGACCTGCCCGCCCGCTTCATGGCGCTCAGTGTCGGGGCGCTGGCGGTGCTGGCGCTGACAGCGCCGTGGTCGCTGCCGCTGACGCAGGAGTCGTTCACCGCCTTCTCGCTGCTGGCGCTGGTCCACCTGATCACGCTCGGCTTCGTCGGCGCGATGATCATCGGCGCGAGCTACCAGCTCGTGCCGGTTGCGATCGGCGTGCATCTCAGCTCGCCGCGCGCGGGACGCATTTCGTTCTGGTTCTACATCACCGGACTGGCGCTGTTCCTGCTCGGGCTCGACCGAGCCTGGCTGGCGGCGCTGGCCGCCGGCGCGAGCCTGCTGGGCGTCGCCTTCCTCATCTACATCGGGGTGATCGTCACCACCTGGTGGCGCGCGCCGCAACAGGACGTCGTTTCGTGGCATATCGGGCTGGCGAGCATCAACGCCGGCTTCGGCATGATCTTCGGCGTGCTGCTGGCCTTCAACAAGAGCAACGGCATGCTCGGCGGACGCCTGCTCGACATCCTGGCCGCACACATCGCGATGATGCTGGTCGGCTGGGTTGCGCTGACCTTCACCGGCGTCGCCTACCGGCTGATCGGGATGTTCACGCTTTCCGAATCCCATTTCCGGCCGTGGCTGGCGTGGATCGAGATGGCGGGCGTGCTGGGAGGCGCGTGGCTGCTGGCGCTGCGCTTCCTGTTCTCCTGGCCGGCGTGGACCGGGCAGGTTGCCGCGATCGCGCTGCTGGGCGGCTTTGCCTGCTTCGCCGCGCAGATCGCCCGGCTTTACCGCCGGCGCATGCGCCGCACCTTCGATATCCACATTCCCTTCGCCCTCGTCGCCGCGGCGTCGGCCATCCTCGCCGCCGCGCTGCTCGTGACGGGGCTGTTCCGCGCCACCATGCCGGGCGATCCGCTCTGGGTAGCGGTGGTCTGGCTGGGCTTGCTGGGCACCGCCGGCACGGCGATCCAGGGGTTTTTCTACAAGATCGCGACCTTCCTCGTCTGGCTGAAGCGCTACGCGCCGGTCGCCGGACGAGAGGCGGTCCCGAAACTGGAGCAGCTCTACGACCGTCGCCTCGCGGTGGCGGGCTGGGGCCTGTGGGTCGCGGCGATCGCGCTCGGAACGGTCGCGATCCTCGCCGAGTGGAACCTGCTGGCGGCCGTCGGGGCGATCATGCTCGCCGGCGTCGCCTGTTTCACCATCAATGTGGTCATGATCGCGCGCCACTGGCTCTCGATGCCGGGACTCGGGGCAGCGACGCTCCGCAGCACCGGCGCATCGTGAGCGGTGCCGCGCGGCTGATGCAATCGTCGATCCGGCTGGAATCGGCCGGAAATAGCGCGGAAATCCGCGACTGGAGTCACCGTTCATGTCCGACCAGCAGGCGAACGCCGAGGCGATCACGATCGACGTGCGCGATATCACGCCACGCGAGCGGCACCCGCTCATTTTCCAGACGTTCGACGATCTCAAGGTGGGGACGGCGATGCGGCTGGTGAACGACCACGATCCGAAGCCACTCTACTACCAGCTGATGGCGGAGCGGGCCGGACAGGCCGAGTGGGAATACCTGGAGGACGGTCCCGAAACCTGGCAGGTGCGCATCACCCGCCTCGCAAGCTAGCGCGAGTCAACCGCGCGTGGGGCCGACCCAACAGGGGAGGAGTGTGGCTCCTCCCCTGCGACCGTTTTGCCCCGGCAGGCGCGCTATGCGTCCTTCGCGTCGGCGCCCTTGAGACCGCTGCTGCGCTCGGGCTTGGCATCGCCCTCGGCGTGGCTCGCGGTCTTCGGTTTCCAGCCACCTCCAGACGGAGCGCTTTGTGCCGGCTGCGACTGCTGTGCCTGCTGGCTGGCTTCCTTGGGCTGCCACCCACCGCCGCCGGTGATCCCTCCGGAAGGAGCCGCCGGTGCCGGGGCCTCCTTCGCGTCGTCCCGACCGCCCATGAATTTCTTCATCGCCATCGCCGCGATCGCGGCGAGGACCGCCTGCACCATCGGGTTGCCGAGATCAATGCCACCGAACCCGCCCTGCTGTGACCCGGCAGAAGCCCGGGCCTGGCTGGAATCCTGATCGTCACCGCCCCCGAACAGCCCGCCGAGCAGGTTATCGATTAATCCGCCACCACCGCCATCGTTACCGGAGGGCTGACCACCGCCCAGCAAGCCGCCGAGGATGCTGTCGAGCCCGCCACCACCGCCGAGCGCGCCGAGAAGCCCGTCGGGCGATTGACTCTGGAGCTGGGAGGTCAACTGCGCGATCTGTGACGGATCGTCGGTCACATCGCCACCACCGTTGGCCTTGCTTTGCAGCATCGCGGAAAACTCCCGGCGCTGCTCCGGGCTGAATCGCTCGAGCGCCTGGGTGGTGGCCGCCTGCAGCTCCTCGGGCGAGAGCCTGCCAGCCACCTGGCTGTAGCTTGTCAGCGCCTCCTCGGTCGAGAAACCTTGGGTCGGGTCACCGCTCTCCACGCGATTCACGAAGTCATTCGCCTTCGCGCGGGCTTCATTGTCGCTCTCGCCACCGAACAGGTCTCCGAGCAGTGAATCCATGGTGCGGTCCCTCCCTTTGGGAACTGGCGCCGTCCGCGTTGGACGCGCTTCGTCCTCACGCTACAGCATGGATCGTGCCGCACACGGATTGCCGAGCGAAAACTGACCCGAACGGGCCGCCGGTCACCGCCGAATCGAGGCCTGGATCGGACCTGCGAGCGGAGCTCTCGGGTCCGCTCAGTCCGGCTCGGGAACGCTGACCGGGCCGGGGCGCTGCTGGAGATCGTCGGCGGCGCGGTCGCCGTACGCCGTCAGCCAGCGCCACCACCCCTCGTCGACCGTCGGATCGACCTCGCTGCCCCGCACCGTCCCGGTCCCGTCGCCGCTCTTCGCGATCAGCCGGCTGGCGATGCCCATCGCCCACATCGTCGTCGCTGGCGCGACACCGTGGACGCGACCGAGCAGCGCGAAGATGGGCGGGTAGGTGACCTCGCCGTCGCCTCGCCGGACGGCGTCGATGTACGCGCGCGCCGCCACCTCCGCGCTACCGGTCAGCAGTGGCATGCTCGCGAGCGGCGCCCAGAGCCGGTAAAGCGCCTCCCGCCCCGCTTCGTCGCCGCTGAAGGTGGCGTTGAGGTGGGAGCCGGTGCGCATCAGTCCCGGGACGATGCTGGTGACGCTGATTCCGGTGCCCGCCAGCTCGGCCCGCAACCCCTCGGCCAGCCCGCGCGCGGCGAACTTCGCGGAGTTGTAGGGCAGCAGGCGGGGCACGCTGACCTTGCCGCCGATCGACGAGACGATGCCGATTCGCCCGGCCTTTCGCTCCCGCATCTCGGGAAGCACGGCCCAGACCGGGTAGAGCACCCCCCAGAACATGACGTCCATCGCGGATTCGAAGTCCTCCATCTCGGTCGCCTTGACCTGGCCGACCTGGATCACCCCGGCGTTGGCGATGAGCACGTCGATCGGCCCGAGGCGCTCCCGCACCTCGGCGACCATCCGCGTGACATCGCCCCGGTCGCCAACGTCGCATTCGATGGCGATCGCCTCGCCGCCCCGGGATTCGAGGTCGGCGCGGGCGCGATCGAGCTCGTCACGGTCGCGAGCGCAGATGGCGACGCGGCAGCCGGCATCGACCAGCTCGCGGGCCATCGCCAGGCCGAGACCGCGCGAGGCGCCGGTGACGAGCGCGACCTGCCCGGCAAGGTCGGCTCTCGTGGCGCGCTTGACGAGTGCCCGAGCGGCGAGCAACGCGCTGGCCCCACCGGCAATCGGCACGAGGCGCTGGAGACGGGTTTCGGTCGGCATGGGACGGCTCCTGACGATGGCGGGCACGATGCATCTGTCACGCCGCGTGCAAGCGCCATGCCAGAATCGGGCCGGACCCGGAGCGGCGGTCGCCGGGTATACTGCCGCCCATGAACCTTCAGGACCTCCGCCAGATGCGGATGCACGCCCAGCGACTGGCAGGCGAGCCGTTCGACTCCCCCGAAGCGATGGTGCGGTGGCACCTCGCCGTGCAGTCGCAGGACTACCCCGGCGCGAAATGGGGCATCGGTCAGCGTTGCGCCGGCGTGTCCGACGCCGATCTCGATCGCCTGTTCGATGATGGAGCGATCCTGCGAACCCACGTGATGCGCCCAACGTGGCATTTCGTGCTGGCCGAGGACCTGCGCTGGCTGCTGGCATTGACCGGGCCGCGCGTCGAGCGGGGCAACGCCGGCCGGTATCGCCAGCTCGAGCTCGACGAGCGGACGCTGGCGCGCAGCGTCGAGATCATCGCCGGCGCGCTGTCCGGCGGCCATGCCCTTACCCGGGACGAGCTGCGGGCAACGCTCGAAGCGAGCGGGATCACGACCGCGGGCCAGCGGATGGCGCACATGCTGATGCACGCCGAGCTGACCAGCCTCATCTGCAGCGGTCCTCGAAAGGGCAACAAGCACACCTACGCGCTGCTCGACGAGCGAGTCCCGCCGGCGCCTCCGAAAGACCGCGACGAGGCGGTGGTTGAGCTGGCGCGCCGCTATCTCGAGAGCCACGGCCCGGCGACGCCGCACGACATGGCGTGGTGGTCAGGGTTGACGGTGACCGACTGCCGCCGCGGGATCGCGGCGCTCGGCGATGCTCTCGACACGGTGGAGATCGACGGCACGACGTGGTGGTTCTTTCCGCCAAAGGGGTCGACCGCGATTCCGGAGCCGAGCGTGCACCTGCTGCCCAACTTCGACGAGTATTACGTCGGATTCCGCAACAACGAGGTCGCGTGGGACCCGGCCATTCGCGCTCGGTACGATACGGGCCGCGAGTTCTGGATGAACCACTTCGTCACGCTCGATGGCCGCATCATCGGCGGCTGGCGCCGCAAGCTGGCGAGAGAGCTCTTGATTCAGGTTGTCAATCCGCTCGGGCTCGACCGCGACGGGCAGGTCGCCTTTGCTGAAACCGCGGAGGCGTACGGCCGCTTCGTGGATCTTCCCGTCGTCATCGACGACGCTAAATCCGGGTGAAGCGTAGCGAAAAACTCTCGTACGGGAGGGGCTTGTCCCCTCCCTCGTGTGGCCACAAGCGCCTGTGCTGAGCGAAGCGAAGTAGCAGCCCGTACCACATCGTACGGACCAAGGTCACCCGAACTCGAAATCACACGGCCTCGCGGAACAGTGCTTGCGGCGTAACCGGCAGCGATGATCGCCCCCACGAATGGAGCATCACATGGCCCTGACATCCGAACATTGCGAGGCATGCCACGCGGGCGCGCCGAAGGTCACCGACGAGGAGATCGCGCAGCTGAAGCCGCAAATCCCGGACTGGGAGCTTGTCGAGGTCAAGGAGGTGCCGCGCCTGAGGCGGACGTACACATTCGACGGATGGATGCCGGCGGTGCGATTCGTCGACACGCTGGCCGAGATTGTCGAGCAGGAAGATCACCACCCGAGGATCGTGCTCGAATGGGGCAAGGTGACGGTGAGCTGGTGGACCCATGCGATCAAGGGACTCCACCGCAACGACTTCATCATGGCCGCCAGGACCGACGAGGCGTACGCGAAACACTCCTGACGCGTCGGCCAGGCGCATCGGTCCAGCCAGAAACGCCGACGAAACTCCCCTTCTGACCAGCGACATGACTGACACGCCAGGGTGCGGATGCGCCCTGGCGTGTCTGATTGTGCCCGTCGCTCCATCGTCGCGATCGCCGGGATACCCGTCACGGCATAGGCAGGATGACCTATCCGTGCTCGGCCCGGAATAGGTCTGATGACCGATGCGGCCCGCACCGGCGCGCCATAGGCTGGCAATGAGCGCCCCAGACTCCATCCGCGTCCCCAGACCGCCCCGGTTGTGTCGCAGGCGCACAGGGTCTCACCGTCAGTCAGTCGGAACGCATGGCAGGTGCGAGGGATCGTGCCCGAGCTTCAGGAGTGCAGCATGGAATCCCGAAAATTCGACACGCTCAGCAAGGCTCTCGCTTCGGACACCCCTCGGCGCAACCTGCTGAGAGGCATGATCGTCGGGGCCTTTGCCGCGCTCGGGATCGGGCAAACCGGCGCCGCCCAGAGCGGTGGCAACGGCAACGGTAATGGCAATGGCAATCTGGGCAGTGGCAACGGAAATGGGAACGGGAACGGCAATTCCGGTTGGTGGAACGGCAACTGGAACGGCAATGGCAATTCCGGGGACAACAACGGCAATGACAACGGGAACTGGAACTCCGGCAACCGGAATGGCAACGGAAACGGCAACAGCAACGGCTGGTGCCCACCCTGGTTGTCGTGCCCGGGCTCGGGATACATCGACGACGCAACCTGCTCGTGCATCTGCCCGCTGACGACAGCCGACTGTCCGGGCGGGGTCGATGCCGAATCGTGCAGCTGTATCCCGGTGGTGTGTGATGCCCTGGCGGATCCGTGCGGCCCGAATTGCAGCTGCGCAACGTTCTACGGCAGCAATCAACTCGTGTGCGTGGATCACGGTGGGGCGTGCGGGTACCAGTGTGGCGCTGGACAGGAATACGAAAACAACTGCCCGAGCGGGATGATCTGCGCGGATGCCGGCGACTGCGGCGACTATTTCTGCTATCCGATGTGCGGCGACACGGCTTCGTGCGCGATGGTTCCCGACATTCTCGTCTGACAGGCGCCGGCTGGAGTCCGAACCGGGAGGTACGTCATGGAGATCGCGCTGCTGCTGGCACGGCTGGCGCTGGCCGGAGTCTTCCTTGTCGCCGGCATCGCCAAGCTTGCCGATCGGAACGGATCGTCCAACGCGATCGCAGGGTTCGGCGTGCCCCAACGGCTCGCCGGACCGCTGGGCACGATGTTGCCGATCGCGGAAATCGCGGTCGCCACCCTCCTGCTGCCGGCCTCAACCGCCAGATGGGGTGCGATCGGCGCGCTGGCGCTCCTGCTTGCCTTCATCACCGGCATCGCCTGGAACCTCGCTCGCGGCCGGCAACCGGATTGCCATTGCTTCGGCCAGCTCCACTCGGAGCCGGCCGGCTGGCCCACCCTGGTTCGCAACGGGATCCTCTCGGCGCTCGCCACCTTCCTGCTCGTCAGGGGCTGGAACGACGCCGGTGCGGGCGTCCTCGGCTGGGCGAGCGATCTCGGTGCCTTCGAGCGGAGCGTCGTCGCGGTGATCGCGGTCCTGGCGGCAGTGGTCGCCATCGAGGGATGGGGCTTGCTGCAACTGATGCGACAAAATGGCCGCTTGATGCTGCGCCTTGATGAGATCCAGGGCGACGCGACGCCACAATCCCTGCCGAAGACCAACGCCGAGCTGCCGGTCGGGTCGCCAGCGCCACGGTTCGCCCTGCCGGGCATCGACGGCGGAATCGTGACCCTCGCCGACCTGGTCGCGCTCGGCCGAAAGGTCGTGCTCGTGTTCGTCAACCCCACCTGTCACGCCTGTGCGGAGATCCTGCCCGACATCGGCCGCTGGCAACGCGAGCACGCGTCGACCATGACCATCGTCGTCATCTCTCGCGGTGACGTTGAAGCGAACCGCGCCAAACTCGAGCCGCACGGCATCACCCACGTGCTCGTGGAAGAGACATCTGACGTCGCGAAAGCCTATGGGCTCAACGGCAGGCCGACAGCGGTCGTCGTTCGACCCGACCTGACCATCGGCAGCCCGCTCGGCGAAAAAGCCGACGGCATCCGCCGCCTGGTCCAGCGCACGATCGACGAGTCGGCAACTCCGGTTGTCGCGACCACCTCCAGGGACGACCGAGCTGGACAGCCAGCAGTCCCGGGTCTGGCCGGCTAGCTCGTTCGGCCTGGCCGAAATTGACACGCGAACGCCGAGTGCTATCCTGCAATCACAGGGACCCACAACCAATCGACTCCACCGAACCATCGCGCGCCACAGGGGGCTGGCCATGGACGTCGTACTTCTTCTCGCCCGACTCGCACTCGCCGGAGTGTTCCTCGTCGCCGGAGGCGCAAAGCTCCTTGATCGGCGCGGCTCTGTCCAGGCGATGCGCGATTTCGGCATACCCGAGCGCCTCGCCGCGCCCGCCGGCATCGCCCTGCCCATCGCCGAGATCGCCGTGGCGCTCCTGCTGCTGCCGACAACGACCGCCCGCCTGGGCGCGATCGGCGCGCTGGCGCTGCTGCTCGCCTTCGTTGCCGGCATCGGCTACAACCTCGCCCGCGGCAACCAGCCCGATTGCCACTGCTTCGGACAGCTCCATTCGGAGCCCGCCGGCTGGCCGACGCTGGTCCGCAACGGGGTGCTCGCGGCCGTCGCCACCTTCCTGCTCGTAGCGGGGTGGGACGATGCCGGCACGAGCGTTTTCGCCTGGCTGGGCAATCTCTCCGGAGTCGAGAGCGTGATGCTCGCGGTTGGCGTGGTCGCGCTGGCCATGATCGCGGTCGAGGGCTGGGCGCTGGTGCATATCCTCCAGCAAAACGGCCGGCTGCTGATTCGCCTCGACGCGCTGGAAGCGGCAGTCGAAAGCGGCCAGACGGTCAAGCCGGCCGCTGGCAGCCCGGTTGGTCCGATCTCGGGGCTCAGGGTCGGCACGCCCGCGCCGGGCTTCGAGCTGCCCAACCTCGCCGGCGCGCAAACCTCCCTCGCCGACCTGATGACGCCGAACACGCCGACGATGCTCGTCTTTTCGGATCCCGGCTGCGGTCCCTGCAACGCCCTGATGCCGGAGATCGCGGCGTGGCAGCGTGAGCACGCCGACAAGCTGACCATCGCGCTGATCTCGCGCGGTGACCTCGAGGCGAACCGCTCCAAGGCTGGCGAGCACGGCATCCGCAACGTGTTGCTGCAAAAGAATCGCGAAATCGCCGAGGCATACGAGAGCCGGGGGACCCCGGCGGCGGTGCTGGTGCGCCCGAACGGGACGATCGGCAGCTCGGTGGCCGGCGGCGCGGAGGCGATCCGGGGGCTGGTCGCGACCGCGACCACCGCTCCCCTCGTGAAAGTACCGATGGCCAACGGCAACGTCGCCCGACCCGCCGCGCCGAACCTGGTCGGCAAGCCGGCGCCGGATACAACGCTGGCGACACTCGACGGTGAGGAGGTCACCCTGCGGGCCCAGCTTGATGGGCCGACGGCACTGCTGTTCTGGAATCCGGGCTGCGGCTTCTGCCAGCGCATGCTGGACGACCTGAAGGCGCTGGAGATGGAATCACCGGAGGGCAGCTCGAAGATCGTGGTCGTTTCGACTGGCGATCCGGAACGCAACCGGGAACAGGGCATCCAGTCGACGGTGTTGCTCGATCAGGCGTTCGCCACCGGGCGCCAGTTCGGCGCGAGCGGCACGCCGAGCGCGGTGCTGATCGACGGCGACGGGAAGGTCGCATCGACGGTCGCCGTAGGTGGTACGGCGACGCTGGCGCTGATACGCGGCTCGGTCGGCGCGAAAGCCAGCGACTGATTTCGAGATCGATCACGGAATCACAGCCTGCACGCGGGCACGACCAGGCGATGGATATGGTCCGGAGAGGCCTCTTGCACTCGTCCGGACGCCGTTGCAGCGATTCCCGGATCAATTGCCCCCCGCCCTGTGGACGCGCCGCAACCACCGGGCGGTCATCCCCGATCGTCGCCGATGGCTCGGCTCGGGAATGACCGCCCTACGAAGTTGCATTTCTCAATACCGGGGCAGCTTGTGCCCAGTTGCACAGGATCCGGGCCTCAGCCGCCTGATACTGTGGCGAAGGATCAGGCCATTCAGACGCGGGCGAGGTGGGTGGCCTTGAACGCGTCGGGGTACTTGAGACCGTAGCCGATGGCGCGGTCGAGGCCGATGTGGGCGAGCCAGACCAGGCCGAGCGAGACGGCGAGGTCGCTCCCGCCGAGGATTCCGGCAACGCCGAGTCCGATCGGAAGCACGGTGGTGTGGGCGATGTTGTAGACGATCGCGCCGATGCGAGTCCCGGCGAGGTAGCCGAGCATCGAGAGATCGGGGGCAAAGAGCAGGAGGGCGAAGAGGAGCCAGGAGGCGTCGTGCTCTCGGTAGAGCAGGACGGCGGCGACCAGGAGCACCGCGCCCTCGAGCCGGAGCAGGAGCGCCGGGAGCGACATGGGCGCGAAGGTCGCGCTCGCCTTGTCACTGGCGGGTGTCAGCAAGGTGGTGTTCATCGGGGGAACCTCCAGTTTGATGGTGTCGCGACGACGGGACCGGGCCGGCCCGTACGTGAGTACGTTTACGGGATTCTGTATCAAACATCCCGACGATTAAGAACGATGGTGGCCGCGACAAGTGAGCCGACCGTCCAGATGACGGCGACGGCCAACCCGACGAACGGTTGGAGATACATCGGGTCGTCCGGATAGAGATGCCCGATCGCGAAGCTGTCGGCCGCCTGGCCTGGCAGGTAGGCCAGCACGTCTTCCCGCCACCGGCGCGGCAGGAGCGCCCCGAAGATCGAGGGCGTGAAGATCAGCGCCAGTACCGCGGTGATCGCGAGCGCCGTGCTGCGGAAGACGAACGCCAGTGCCACACCGAGCAGCGGGAACATCGATGCGGTAAGCACACTACCCACCACAACTGCCCGGAAGGCATCGCTGTCACCCAGACTGGCGGAGGGGAGGTCGTAGGCACCGAAGATTGCCTGCGCCACCTCGAAGTTCGCCACGCTTATCAGCACCCCGACGACAACTGCCACCGCCGTGATGATCATCGCCTTTGCCAGCACGATCCGGCCACGCTGCGGGGTGATGGTCAGCGTCAACCGCATCATGCCACTGGCGTACTCCGATGCCACCATACTGACACCCAGCACCACAAAGAGGATGGTGGCGGACAAGTTGCCGACCAATGAGAACTCGATCGGGTTGAAGTTGGCTTGATCTGACCGGGTCAGGTCATCCCATGTCCATCCGGTCACCCAGGAGAAGAGCGCGGTCATCCCGACCGAGAACATCGCTGCCAGGGCGAGCGTAATCCAGTTCGAACGAACGGTGACGAGCTTGGTCCACTCCGACGCCAGCGTCGCGGTGAACGGAACAGATCTCGTCGTGTTGGCTGTGTCGCGGGTGATTGGTGCGGTAATGCTAGACATGCGTGGTCTCCTTTTGCCCGGCACGCGCGTGGATCGTTTGGGTGATCTCGGCGGCGTCCGGCTGGGTTCCATTGGCCTGATACTCGACGCTGTCGCGGGTCAGCTCCATGAAGGCGGTTTCGAGGCTGGCGCGCCGCGGTGATAGCTCGTGCAGCGGGACCCGATGCATCGCGGCGAGCTCCCCAATGCGGGCCGCGTCCATACCCGTGACGAGCACGCCCCCGTCCCGCTCCGGCTGGATCGCGGCGCCGGCCGATTCGAGGAAGGGCACGAGATCGGTAAGCTGCGGCGTCACGATCTTGACCGCGTTGCCGCTGCCTCGTCCCGTGATGTCGCTGACGCTCGCATCGGCGATGATCTTGCCGCGCCCGATCACCAGCACGTGGTCCGCCGTCTCCTGCATTTCGCTCATGAGATGGCTGGAGACGAAGACCGTCCGGCCCTCCCCCGCGAGCCGCTTCATGAGGTTGCGGAACCAGCGAATCCCTTCCGGATCCAGCCCGTTGACGGGCTCGTCGAAGATGAGCACACCCGGGTCACCGAGCAGCGCCGTGGCGATGCCGAGCCGCTGGGACATACCGAGCGAGAACCCGCCGGCTTTCCTTTCCGCGACATCGGTGAGCCCGACCGTGTCAAGCACCTCGTCAACGCGCCGGTTCGGGATTCCGGCTGCCTGGGCAACCCAGCGCAGGTGCTGTCGCGCGGTGCGGCCGCCGTGGACCGCTTTCGCGTCAATCAACGCGCCGACCTCATGCAACGGCACGGGAAGGTCGCGATAGGCCTTGCCGTTCACCGTCACCGATCCGGAGGTCGGGTTGTCCAGCCCGAGCATCATGCGCATCGTGGTCGATTTCCCCGCGCCGTTCGGGCCCAGGAATCCGGTGACAACACCAGGGGTTATCTCAAATGTCAGGTCGTCTACGGCGAGCATCTCGCCGTAGCGCTTGGTGAGTCCGTTTGCCTTGATCATGAAAAGTCTCCGTTTCCTGGGCGCAATCCAGGTGAGGTTGGTCATCGAGCGGTTTCGCCGGGCCAACCGAGCAATGTTTGACAATGTGGTGGGATGGACGGGTATCGGGCGAAGGTGGCAGCTAACCCGCCACCTTCCCTGGCTACGAGTTCAGGAAGGCCAGCAAGTCAGCGTTGAACCGCTCCTTGTGGGTGATGGTCAGCCCGTGGGATGCGCCTCGATAGACCTTCAGTGTCGAGCCCTCCACGATCTCTGACGATCGCATCGCCGACGCGCCAATCGGCACGATCTGGTCGTCGCCACCGTGGACGATCAGCGTCGGCACGTCGATGCGCTTGAGGTCATCGGTGAGATCGGTCTCGGAGAAGGCCCGAATGCAGTCGTACGCGCCCTTGAGCCCAACCTGCATCGACCAGGCCCAGAACGCGTCGCGAACGCCCTGCGAGACCGAGTTGCCCGGCCGGTTTGCCCCGAAGAACGGGACGCTGAGGTCCCGATAGAACTGCGAGCGATCGCTGGCAACCCCGGCGCGGATATCGTCGAACACCTCGATCGGCAGCCCACCCGGGTTCGCTTCGGTCGTCAGCATCACCGGCGTGATCGCACCGACGAGCACGATCTTCGCGACGCGATCGGTACCATGCCGCCCGACGTAGCGAGTGACCTCGCCGCCGCCGGTCGAGTGTCCGACGAGAATGACGTCCCTGAGATCGAGTGATTCGATAAGGGTTGCGAGGTCGTCGGCGTAGGTGTCCATGTCATTGCCGGTCCACGGCTGGGCCGAGCGGCCGTGGCCACGGCGATCGTGGGCAATGGCGCGGAAACCGTTCGACGCGACGAACATGGACTGGTCATCCCAGACATCGGCGTTGAGCGGCCAGCCGTGGCTGAACACAATGGGTTGGCCAGTACCCCAGTCCTTGTAGAAGATCTGGGTGCCATCCTGTGTTGTCACGAAGCCGCTGGTCGTTGAAGTCGCTGTAGCAACCATGTGAGGTGTCTCCCTGGAAATACCATGCTGCGCACACCTGGAGTCCTGCGTCTCATTCCGCGAGCGCCGACTCGTGCTTTGGTGGTGAAGTCCTCCCTCTCGATGTCGATGCGCGATCGGTCAAACGCAATCACTACATTGCGCTCCTCTGCCGACAAACACATCGTGAACATCCCCTGATTGAGGACATCCATCATTGCAGGTACAGGGGGTGAGACTCACGGGGCCTTTTTGGGGTTGGCTCGCAGGTGTCAGGTGATGTTCCGCATGTGGGAGAAAAACTGGGGGATCGTCAGGCGAGACCGTGGCGAACGGCGTAGGCGGCCGCTGCCGTCCGCGATTCGACACCGAGCTTGCCGAGAATGTTGGTGATGTGACCGCCCACCGTGCGAGGGCTGATCGATAGCTCGGTGGCAATCATCCGATCGGTTCGACCTGCGGCAACGAGGCGGAGCACCTCAAGCTCACGTGGCGTGAGGTCGAGTGCCACTGCCGAATGGGCCGGACCTGGTTCAACGTGCACGTCTTCAGCGGAATCTTCGTCTTCCAGGATCTCGGCGATGATCTGGTCCACCGACAACGTCTTCCCCGATTCAAAGGCCGAGGCGAACGCCGACTGGTCGAGATGTGCCTGGATGGCGTCAAGGTAACGCGCATTCACTGCCCGGTCAGCGGGATGGATCGTTACACCGCTCGCTTCGGCGAGCGCCTCCACCGCACCGAACAGTCGTGCGGCACGTCCCCACTGGTTTCGGACAGTGGCTTCACCCGCTAGCCCCGCCAACGCCACGATGACATGCCATCTCTTGCCAACGCGATTGCTCAGCACCAGGCCCTCACGAAGCAACTCCCGCGCCTGGTCGAGGTCTCCCAACTCGAGCAGGGTCCGTCCCAGATGCCCCAGCCCGCTCGCGGGGCCATGGACACTGCCAATCGCCCGGTAAATCTCCAGGCTTTTCACGAAATGCGCCTGGGCCGCCGCGAGTTCTCCACGATAGAACTCAATGCTGCCCAACCCGATCAGGAGGGAAGCGACGGCGTCCTCGTCGTCGATCGCTCGTACGTGCTCCAGAGCCTCGCGATACGATGCGGCCGCTCCTGAGAAATCTCCATTGTGAAGGGCAACGTTTCCCAATCCACCGAGCGCGTACCCGGTGACGTACCGGTCGCCGGCCTCACGCGCCAGCTCCAGGCTTTGGGTCAACCAATGCTGGGCCTGGTCGTAGTCACCGGTCCTGTCAGACAAAAAGCCTGCGCCCAGGAGTGCGTTGGACCGCAGTTCAGGAGAACGGACTTCGCTGCTGGACAACGCCTCCTCCAGCAATCGTCGTCCCTCCCGCGCGTAGCTGCGATGATCCCAGTACCGGATCAGGGCAACGGCCATCCCCAACCCCGCCTCCGGATCATGGTCGATCTTCCATGCCAACGCCGCCCGAAGATTGGAATGGTTCAGGTCGAGGCGATCAAGCCAGGTCACTTGATCACGCCCTGTGAGCTCCGGTTCAGCGGATTGCGCAACCTCTGCAAAATAGTCCGCGTGCGCCTGCCGAACCGCATCACTCTCGGCGATGACCTCCAATTGCTCCAATCCGAACTCGCGGACGGTTTCCAGCATCCGGTAGCGCGGCTCCTCAGCGTCGGGCCCGCCGATCTCCCTGATGATGCTCTTGTCGACCAGTGAGATGAGGATATCGAGCACGTTTGGGCACTGATCATCGAGCCGGGCGACCGCTTCGGCCGCCAGGAGATCAAAACCATCGACAAAGACCGCAAGCCGACAGAACAGTATCTGTTCGGGCCGATCGAGCAGGTCATAGCTCCAGGCAATGGCGGAACGCATGGTCCGCAGGCGATCGGGCTGGTCACGGGCACCGCCAGTCAGCAGCGACAACGTATCCTCCAACCGCTCCAGGAGGGGAGCAGGAGGAAGGGAGGTGATTCGAGCGGCTGCCAGCTCGATCGCCAGCGGCAAGCCATCCAGTCGGGCACAAATCCCGGCGACTGCGCGCTGATTCGCCGCCGTCAAGGCAAACGCAGGGCTGGCCGCCTGCGCACGAGCAACGAACAACTCGATGGCTTCAGGGGCTGGCAAAGGTTCGACGGGGATGTCATGTTCGCCCGACAGGCGCAGGACCACCCGGCTGGTAGCCAGGATTTTCAGGTATGGACAGCGCACGATCAGATCGGCAAGCTGCGGTGCAACCTCCACAACCTGTTCGAGATTGTCCAGTACAAGCAGTAGGCGTCGAGAGTAGAGGAAATCCACCAGTTGCGCTGCCACCGGTCGAGCACCTGTATCGGTGAGCCCCAACATCCTGGCAATTACAGGCAGAACCAGATCGGGATCACGAAGCGATCCCAGCTCGGCAACAACAACGCCATCATCGAAGTCCGGCGCAACCTGGGCGGCGGCATGGAACGCAAGACGCGTCTTCCCGACGCCTCCCGGGCCGGTCAGGGTGACGATAGCGACATCGTCCTGTCGAAGCCGGGCAACGATTGCGGCGACTTCATGATCGCGGCCAATGAGCGGCGTTCGCGTCCGCAGCAAGGGGGGATGGAATGCGCCTGTATGTGCCGGACGCGACGGCAATGGGGTCAGGCGATGCTCGGTTCGCTCATGTGATGATCCGGCTTCCATATGTGTCAAGTCCAGATCGCGACGAACCGCACGCCGTGGAACCCAGCCTTATCGTACCGGCTGCATCACTTCTGTCAAATGGCGCGGGAGCGGGGGCATCGGCCAGCACTCCGGCTCGTGCCCTGAATCACGATCCGGAATGGAAAGGAACACGAACGCGGGAGGTCATGACCCTCCCGCGTCATCTCGCAATGTCTTGCCCGGGCAACAACTCGTTTTCCATATGGGCACACGACTGAAGATGATTCTGTTACTGTTATGAGGCCCCGCCGCCATTGGAGCGCTGCTCGACGCACCAGTTCGATGTGCAACCTGCCACACGACATTCATCACATCTGCACAGGTCGTCGGCAGCGTGGACATCAGCCGCAGGCACTACTCCCAGGGCGGCTGGAGGCCGAAGCGATCGAGCTTCTCGGCGAACTCCTTGCCCTCACGGGTGACTATGCGTCCGCTCTTGCGATCGCGGAGCAACCCCCGCTCGAGCGCCGCGGCGACCGCGGCATCCCGATCGCCGGCCATCAGCGGCGTCAGGCAGGCCAGCTCCGGATCGGTGAAGCTGACGCTGTTGACGCGGTAGTCCAGGAACGCCTCCCACGCGACCGGGCACCAGCGACTGACGACCTCCTCGCCGATGGTGCGGGCGTACTCCCGAATCTCCAGCTGTGCGTGAGCGTCCATGCGCAGGTGCAGGAAATGCAGGAGATTGTGGAGATTCGTCTTCCAGTAGGCCTCGGTGTAGGTCGAGAGCGGCAGGTCCTTGCGCGCCTGCTCACGCGCGACGCCGAGCTCGAGCCGCTCCTCATAGACCTTCCGCGCCAACTCGTGCAGCTCGCCCTCGCGGGCAGACAGCCGCTCGGTCAGCGACGGGTCGACATAGCCCTCGCTGCCCTGCCGGTTGCTGGCCGACTGCGCCCGCCACTCGTCGCCGATCGTCCGCTGGGCGTCGTCGAGCGCGATCGAGTAGCGCGTCGAATACTCGTTGACGCTGGCGGTGCGGTGGCGCACCCACTGCCGCCACGTGTCCATCGGCACCTTGACGTGGAGCTTGATCTCGCACATCTCGAATGGCGTGGTGTGCTGGTGCCGCATGAGATACCGAATCAGTCCGCGATCCTCGCGCACCCGCTTGGTGCCGGCGCCGTAGGAGACACGCGCCGCCTGCACGATGGAGGAGTCGGTTCCCATGTAGTCGACCACGCGGATGAAGCCCTGATCGAGCACGGGGAAGGGCTTGCCGAGCACGGCATCGAGCTCGGGCGCGGTGGTGCGAGCGAGCGATTCTGCCTGCTGGCGCGGCTCGACGGTGGTATCGGTCGGTGCATCGGTCATCGGATGTGCCTCGCTGGGTGATCGTACAGTCTGTTTGTACGATTGGACCACAGAACGCGCCGGGCGACCATGCCCCCATCCGGGCAATGCGCGAGCGTCGCGATCGCCAACCTGTGCGCGGTTGTGGCACGATGGCACGCAGTTTGCATCCACACGACCATGCACGTGGCGTTATGTTGTGTTATCCATGCATCAGCGGTGTGACGCCACCCGCGGTGGGATCCTCACCCCCGGCACGCGCACCGCATCGGACCCTATCGAAAGGCACGACCCTGAACACCCCGCTGATACGTACTGCCGGTCGGCTGCTCCGCCGGTTCGGCGCGTATATCTGGCTTGCACTCATCCTCGCGCTCACCATTTTTTTCGGCTGGCGCAATCAGGCGGAGATCCAGACCATCTGGCAATCGCTCCGCGCCGCCGATCCGACCTGGATCGCCGCCCTCGTTGGGCTGGAGGTCGGCATCCTCGCCCTGATCGCTGTCACCTACCGCTCGCTGCTGCTGGGCCTCGGTCACCGGGTCGGCATGCCTGACCTGATCAACGTGCACCTCCAGCGGGTTGTCGTGGGCACGGTAACCCCAGTCGGCGGGCCGTCGTCGATGGCGATCTTCATCCACGCCCTGCGGCAGCGCGGTATCCGACCGGCGGACGCGCTGCTGACGGTTTCGATCAAGAGCGTGATCGGCAACGCCGCCTTCCTGATCCTGCTGGTGCCGGTGCTGTTCGTGCAAAAGCCTTCGACGCTGCTGTTGCTGAGCACGGTGGGATTGATCCTGCTGGTCCTGACGATGGGCTGGTTGCTGTACACGGCGCTGAGCGGCCGCAAACCGCCACGGTGGGTGCTGCGCCGTATCCCGCGAAAGGGCCTTCGCTTCCTGGCAGAGGTGCGGATGCACAAGATCAGCCCGCTGTCGCTTGTTCAACCATTTCTCTACATGCTGGGCACGAAGCTGGGCGGTGTGGTGATGCTGTTCATCGCACTGCGGGCAGTTGGGCAGGAGCCGGACATCCAGGTGCCACTGATGGCATACGTGGTGGGCATGGTCTTCCTGCTGGTTGCGCCGGTGTTCCAGGGAATTGGCGTCGTCGAAGTCAGCATGGCTGTGGCGCTGCAGCACCTTGGCGTGCCACCGGCAGCGGCGGTGAGCGCCACACTGCTGACGCGGGTCGGCGAGCTGTGGCTGCCCCTGCTGACGGGCGTTGTGGTGCAGATGGGCGAGCTCATGCGCCGCAAACGCCCATCGGCGAAGCCGGAGATGGACTCGCTTCCGGCCACATAGGCATACACCCCAATCCAGGAC
>CBFGRG010000003.1:0-27440 GCA_965651105.1 uncultured bacterium
CTGGACAGCACGCTGGTGCATGAGATCGAGCATGTCACCTTCGCTGCCATCTCGTACCTGTTCTGGACGCGCGTGCTGAGCGCGGGCCATCCCGGAGGGATCGGGCACGGTGTGGCGCTGTTGATGGTGTTCGCGACGGCGCTGCACAGCAGCGCGCTGGGCGCCTTGTTGACCTTCGCCGACCGGCCGATTTACGCCAGCCACGCGCCGTACACGGCGGCGTGGGGCGTGACGCCACTTGAGGACCAGCAGCTTGCCGGCGTGATCATGTGGGTGCCGATGGGGCTCTGGTTCACCGTCACGGCGCTGGTACTGGTCGGCCTCTGGATCCAGGCGGCCGGCGAGAGCGTGCGGCGAATGGAGACGGAGCGGGGCGAGGGACAGCCGTACATCGACGCGACCACACTCGCGCGGGGCCGCTCGGTCGCGCCGGGAGGGAGCTGACGGCATGAACCGGGCACGAACTGGCTTCGGACGCCGGCTGGCGACCCTGACTGCCATGACGCTGGCAGCGCTGGTGATCTCCGCCTGTACCTGGTTCGCCTCCGTGGGCGAGCCGAAAGTCGAGGTGGAGGGGGGCGACCCGACGCTCGGCAAGAACCTGATCATGGATCACGGCTGCATCGCCTGTCACAGCATTCCGGGGATCGACGGGGCGGATGCGCACGTTGGGCCACCGCTCGACGCATGGGTTGACCGTCGCTACATCGCGGGGCTGTTGCCGAATGAGCCGGACAACCTGGTCGCCTGGATCATGAACCCGCAGCGGTTCGAGCCCGGCACGGCCATGCCGACCCTGGGAGTCAACGAAGACGAGGCGCGACACATCGCCGCCTATCTCTATACGCTTGACGATTGATACGACGCATTTGGCGGCAAGGAGCGGAATGATGTCACGACCACCGAAACGCGAGCACGCAGTGCCACTGGACGTGTTCTCTCCCGAGGAGCGCGAAGCGATTCGGCGGGCGCAGCTCTCCCGCCGGGCATTCGTGACGCGAACGGGCGGCATCGCGGCCGTGACCGCCGGCGCCACGGGTATCGCCATCATGCCGGATGCCCTCGGCACGCAGGACGGCGGGACCGCTGGGCCGCCGTTCGAATACGCATTCGAGGGAGTGCCGGAGACTCCCGCCGAGCCACCGCCCGACGAGCTCCAGGCACTCACCGAGGAAGAAGCTGCGGTGGTCGAGGCGTTGACCGCGCGGCTGCTGCCGGGCACGCCGAACGATCCTGGCGCCCGGGAGGCTGGCGTCGTGCATTACATCGATCACCTGCTCTCATCCAACAGTGGCATTCACGAGGCGACCTACCTCTCGGGACCGTTCGCGCGGACCTATGAGGGCGATTCGCCGCCCGCCGAGGACGATGAGACAACGATCTGGGTGAAGGCCGACGAGATCCACCGGTATGGCTACCAGTCGCCGCTGTCGCCGTTGCAGACCTACCAGATCGCCATTCCGCTCGTCCAGGAGCACGCGAGGCAGCGGTTCGGCCGCCCGGTCGAGGAGCTGGAGGAGTCGGAGCAGGACGAGATCATCTGGGATTTGCTCGACGAGAAGATGGAAGGTTTCGACCAGTTCTCACCGATCGCGTTCTTCATGGCGTTGCGCCGGCACACCGCAGAGGGAATGTTCAGCGACCCGGCCTACGGGGGGAACCGCGAGCTGGCGGGATGGTCGCTCGTCGGTTTCCCGGGCGCCCAGCGAGGGTACGCCCCGGAGGAGCTGATTCGGCAGGATGAGCCGCGGCCGCCGCAGGCGATGAGCCAGATGCCGCACTTCAACCCCGGCGTGACCATGCCCGGTGATGGTCCCGAGGTCGTTCAACCCGTGCGCGAGGGTGAGGACGAAGACGATGGATCGTAGATCCGACACGGGGCCGCCCGGACGGAAAGGGCAAAATTGATGGCCGTTCAGGACAAGGTAGATGTCGTCACCATCGGGGCGGGCTGGACCGCGGCGATTCTCGCCTGGAAGCTGGGCGAGGCGGGTGCGAAGGTCCGGTCGCTCGAGCAGGGATCCGAGCGTTGGACGGCGACCGACTTCCAGCACAACCATGATGCCCTGCAGTTCCTGATCCGCAAGTCGCTGATGGCCAACCTGAGCCAGGAGTCATGGACCTGGCGGCCGAACCCGAACGCGCCCTCGCTGCCGATGCGGCAGTTCGGCTCATTCCACCCGGGCCAGGGTCTGGGCGGATCCGGCATCCACTGGGCAGCGGAAACCTGGCGATTCTATCCCACGGATTACAACTACCGCACGCATCATATCGAGCGGTATGGCGAGGACCGCTTGCCCGAAGGGGCGCACATACAGGACTGGCCCGTGACTTACGA
The DNA here is from genome assembly GCA_965651105.1 of uncultured bacterium. Lineage (GTDB taxonomy): Bacteria > Chloroflexota > Chloroflexia > Thermomicrobiales > UBA6265 > JACCVC01. The sequence continues at coordinate 2,339 of CBFGRG010000003.1, forward strand.
AGAGCTCGAGCCGCACTACACCCAGTTCGAGCAGGACACCGGTGTGTCGGGTCAGGTCGGCAATCTCAATGGGCAAATCATCCCCGGGGGCAACCCCTTCGAAGGCCCGCGCAGCGCGCCATATCCGCTTCCCCCGTTGCAAAGCAGCATCGGCGGGATCGAGTTCAGCGAGGCGGCGGACGCGCTCGGCTATCACCCGTTCCCCCAGCCGACTTCGATCCTGTCTCGGGGGTACACCGGTGCGTCCGGCAAGCCTCGCGCGGCGTGCCTCTATTGCGGGTACTGCGTCAGGTTCGGCTGTGAGGTCGATGCCAAGAACAGCCCGATCACCGATCACGTCGAGCTGGCCCAGCGAACGGGCAACTTTGATGTGCGGTACGGCAGCAAGGTGACGGGCATCATGATGGGCGACGACGGCCTCGCCACCGGATTGCGGTATATCGACCTGGCGACCGGCGAGGAGCACGAACAACCGGCGGACCTGGTCATTCTTTCCGGTTTCACGATGACGAACGTCCGCATGCTCCTGTTGTCTGGAAGCAATTCGCATCCGGATGGCGTTGGGAACAACCAGGGCATGGTCGGGAAGAACTACACCTACCAGCTGTTGGGAACGCCCGCGACCGGCTTCTTTGAAGGGCGTCGGTTCAACCAGTACATGGGCAACGCTGGCGTTGGCGTGGCGATTGCCGACCTCAACGCGGACAACTTCGACCACGGCGATCTCGATTTCATCGGCGGCGCTTCCGTCACCTGCGGGGGCGGCGCGCGCGAGCCACTGACGTCGACCCTCGGCCTGCCCCTGCTCGATGAAGAGACCTTCGGCGACTACGAGGATGCGGAGAGCGACCCTTCGGTCGGCCCCGGCCTGTCAACCGATTTCGGTCCGCTGTCGGGGTCCGGTGTCGAGTGGGGGAGTGCCTGGAAGGAAAACCTCCGCAACAACTGGGACAGCTACCTCGGTATCGGCATTCAGGGCGAGAGTCTTCCGTATGAGGACCAGTTCATGGATCTCGACCCGGTCTACAAGGATGCATGGGGCCAGCCGCTGCTGCGGTTGACCTACGACTTCCACGATAACGACCGGCGACTCTACGCCTACCTCGCCGCACGCGTGACGGAGATCATGGAGGAGATGGGGCCGACCAGCATGTCGGTCACCGATGAGCTGGATCCCTACAACATCCATGAATACCAGAGCACCCACAACACGGGCGGTGCGATCATGGGAGACGACCCCGCGAGCTCCGTGACCAACAAGTACGGGCAGGTCTGGGATGCGCCGAACGTGTTCGTCACCGGCGCGGCGCTCTACCCGCAGAATCCGGGTATGAACCCGACCGGGCCGCTCATTGCCCTTGCCTATTTCACCGGCGATGCTCTCGTTGATACCTACCTGAACAACCCGAATGAGCTGATGACGTGAGCAGGCAGACGGAGCAAGGATCATGATGGACCCGACCCGACATCCGGACAGCACGACGGCCATCGACCGGCGAATCCTGGTTCGGCGGGTGGGGAAGATTGGCCTGGTCGCCGCCGCCGTGCCGGTGCTCGTGGCGTGTGACGTGCTCGCCGCGCGTGACGATGATCGTTACACGGTCACGATTGTCGAGGGACGGCGGTTCGAACCGGCCAGCCTGACGGTGCCGGTGGGGTCGACGGTGGTGTGGGAGAACCTGAGCACGCGGCGCCACGCGATAACCACGGATCCGGCTCGATTCGATCGTGACGTCGGGGTCGTTGTTCCGGATGGCGTCGATCCATTCACGTCGATCGACCTGGCCACCGGCCAGACCTGGAAGCGAGCGCTCACCGAGCCGGGCACGTACGTCTATGCCTGCCCGTACCACGCGGACGTGGGAATGATCGGCATGATCCTCGTCGAGGAGTGATTCCGCATCCGTTCCGTCGGTCCGCGCCGGCACCGGCGACAAGAATCACCCCGCCGGCATCCCGACGGGGTGGTCCTTGTCCATGCCTGGTGGGTGGCTCAGCTGAGACCGGTTGGCTCTTTTGTGTGCCAGTCGGTTGCCTGCTCGTAGGCGTGGGCGATCGCGATCACCGTTGCCTCGTCGAACGCCTTGCCGAGCACCTGCAACCCCACCGGCATTCCATCGCTGAAGCCGCAGGGGATCGAGATGCCCGGGATGCCGGCCATGTTCGCCGGAATCGTGAACACGTCGGCCAGGTACATGTGGTACGGGTCGTCCATGCGCGAGCCGATGCCGAATGCAACCGTGGGTGTGGTCGGCGCGACGATGGCGTCGACCTGCTCGAATGCTTCGTCGAAGTCGCGCTTGATCAGCGTGCGGACCTTCTGCGCCTTGACGTAGTAGGCATCGTAGTAGCCACTGGACAGCGCGTAGGTGCCGAGCATGATGCGGCGCTTCACTTCGGGCCCGAACCCCTCGCCGCGGGTGCGGAGATAGGTCTCGCCCAGCGTTGGCGCGTCGACCCGGTTGCCATAGCGGATACCGTCGAATCGGGCGAGATTGGCGCTTGCCTCGGCCGGCGCGGTGATGTAGTAGGTCGCCAGCGCGTACTCGGTGTGCGGCAGCGACACATCGACCAGCTCGGCGCCGAGATCGGCAAGCTTGTGGACGGCATCGTCGAACGCCTGCTTCACGCCGGGTTCCATGCCGTCGACGGTGTACTCCCGGGCGATACCGATCTTGCGGCCCTTGAGGTCGTAGACGAGATCATTGGCGAAGTTGGGCACCTCGCGATCGATCGAGGTCGAATCGCTCGGATCGCGGCCGGCGATCGCGGTCAGGGCCATGGCGGCGTCGGCGACGGTCCGGCTGAACGGGCCGATCTGGTCGAGGCTGCTGGCGAACGCGAAGAGACCATAGCGAGAGACCCGGCCGTAGGTCGGCTTGAGGCCGACCACGCCGGTGAAGCCGGCTGGCTGTCGGATCGAGCCTCCCGTGTCGGAGCCGAGCGAGAGGGTCGCTTCCCGGGCGGCGACGACGGACGCCGAGCCGCCACTGGAGCCGCCAGGAACCGTGTCCAGGTTCCACGGGTTGTACGTCGGGCCGAAGGCCGAGTTTTCGGTCGATGAGCCCATCGCGAATTCGTCGGTGTTGGTTTTGCCCAGGAACACCGCGCCAGCGTCGCGCAGCTTGCGGACGACGGTGGCATCGTAGGGACTGACGTAGCCCTCCATCAGCTTCGATGCGGCGGTGGTCGGCGCGTCGACGGTGCAGAGGATGTCCTTGAGCGCGATCGGGATGCCGGTCATCGACCCGGCGGTTCCGTCGGCGATGGACGAATCGGCGCGTTTCGCCTGCTCGCGGGCAACATCCCGCATGACGTGGAGATACCCGTGGACCTTGTCGTCGACGGCGTCGATGCGCTCGAAATGCGCGTCGGCCAGCTCAACGGCGCTGACTGCCTTGCTGTCGAGCAGCTGGCGCGCCTCGGTGGCGGAGATGCGGGTGAGCTCGCTCATGCCGTCTCCTCCTCGGCGCCGCCGAGCACGGCGGGAACGGCGATGAAGCCCTTCTCGTGGCGAGGGGCGAGGTCGGTGACGACGTCCTCACCGAGCGACGGCTGGACGACATCGTCTCGCATGGCATTCTCGACGGCGATGACCTGGGCCGTTGGCGAAATGGAGTCGGTGTCGAGCTGGTTGAGGACCTCGATGTGGCCGAGGATCGAGGAGAGCTGTTCGCGCAGGGTTTCGAGCTCCTCCTGCTCGAGACCGAGGCGAGCGAGGGCGGCCACGTGTTCGACGTCCTTGAGCGATAGGCTCATGGATCCTCCCGTTGGGTGCTGGGCACGCGACCAGGTGGCGGTTGCCGGCGTTGGCGTGCCCGGTCGCGGCGGTGATTCCTGCCGGAGTCTAGCACGAGCTGGCGGCAAAACTGGTCAATGGTGGCGCGTATCCGGTTGGAGAATCGTCCAAAGCGGCGAATCGCCTGCGCTGCCGACGCCGCTACGAGAGTCGGCGGTACCGGGTTTCGCCGGAGACAATCGTTTCCTGAATGGCGAGGTCGTTGGACCAGATGGTCAGGTCGGCCCTCGCGCCCGAGCGGATCACGCCCCGATCACGCTCGCCGATGACGCGGGCGGGCACGGCCGTCGCCATGTGCAGCGCTTCCGGCAGGCTGGCAACGGACCACTCGACCACGTTTCGCACCGCCTGGTCCATCGTGACGATCGAACCGGCCAGCGTGCCATCGGCAAGGCGAGCCGAGGTGGCGTCGACGGTGACCTCCTGCCCGCCGAGACCGTAGGTGCCCGGCTGGAGCCCCGCCGCCGACATCATGTCGGAGACGATCAGCATGCGGTCGAAGCCCTTGGCGCGAGTCGCGAGCCGCACCATCGCCGGGTGGCAGTGGATGCCGTCGGGGATGATGCCGGCGGTGATTCGGTCGTCGTCGAGCGTCGCCACCATCGCGCCCGGATCGCGGTGGTGGATGTTCGGCATGGTGTTGAAGAGGTGCGTCGCCTTGGTGGCGCCGGCGTCGATCCCGGCGATGAATTCTTCGTAGGTGGCGTTGGTGTGGCCCAGGCTGACGGTGATGCCGGCCTCGGCGAGCCGGCGGATACGACCGAGGTTGTCCGCCCGCTCGGCAGCGAGCGTGACGATCCGGATGCAGTCCTGCGCGACCCAGAGGTCGACGATGTCATCGCTGGCGGCTTCGATCCAGCGGAGCTGGTGCGCGCCCTTTTTCGCCGGGGCGAGAAACGGGCCTTCGAGGTGGTAGCCGAGCGGAGTGGCGCCGGCATTGAGATCGATCCGGTCCCAAGCAGCGAAGACGCTGGGGTAAAAATCGGCGGCGGCAGTGACGACGGTCGGCAGCCATGCTGTGACACCGGTTTCGGGAAGCCAGCGCGAAACGGAGTCGATCGCGCCGGCGTCGTCGCCGATCTCGGCGCCTGTGCCGCCGTTGACCTGGAGATCGATCATCCCTGCCGAGACGATGTCGACATCTTCGACGCTGACGCTCTGGTCAAAGTTGCCGGTCGGGAGGTGACCACGGTCGATCCGAGCGATGCGGTCATCCTCGATGGTGATCGTGGCCGGCTCGATCGCCATGCCGAGCTGGGCGCGGCCGCGCAGAACGCGAACGGTGGTCATGCCTCTTCTCCGATGGCGAGCCGCCGGACCGCCCGGGCGGCACTGACGGCGATATCGTCGACCGGGTGCAGCGTCGGTTGCACCAGGTCGGGGGCGAGCCGGGCTTCGACGTGCCGGCGGAGCGCTGCGGACTGCAGGATGAGTCCGCCGGTGCAGGCCACCGGTGGCGGCGTGGCGAACGAGACGCGGCGCGCCAGCGACATCACCAGCGAGGCGAGGTCGATACCAGCCTGCTCGACGATACCTGCTGCGACGGCATCACCCGCCTCGGCAGCATTGAGTACGAGGGGCGCGGTCGCGGCAATATCGGCCTTGTTCACGCCGGGGGCGTAGACCCGTCGGATGAGCTGCTGTGGCGTTTCCGCCTGCCAGGCGTTGGTCAGGGTTTCGCTCAGGACCGTCGCCGGGCCACGGCTGTCGGTCGCGGCGGCGACGGCGCGGAGTCCATCGACGGCAACGCCATAGGCGCTGCCCTCATCGCCGAAGATGTGTCCCCAGCCGCCGGAGCGACCGGTGCGACCGTCTGGGGTGCGAGCGAAGGCGATCGAGCCGGTACCGGCAATCAGCGCGATGCCGGCGCCGTCAGGCGTGCCGGAGAGGACGAGCTCGGCGTCGTTGGTGACCCGGAGGTCGTCGACGAGATCCCCAAGTGATCGCGTGAACGCCTCTCGGTCTTCGGGTCGATCGCTGCCAGCAAGACCGATCCAGCCGGACGCGAGCGGCAGCGGTACGCTCGCTGTGGCGGCCGATTCGGAGATCACCTCGCGCAACGCACTGGACGCCTGCTCGAAGCCGACGACCGCCTGGTTCGAGGTTGGGCCCTGCCGCCGGTCGAGCACGTTGCCCGCAGCATCGACGATGGCGAGGGCGGTTTTCGTGCCGCCGCCGTCGATGCCGAGGAATACCGGAGCGTCGGTCACGATTCGTGCTCCATCGCGACGCGGACCACGCCATCGCTGGCATCCAGCCGGCCGCGTGCTTCGGCGGCGGAGATGCCCATCAGCTCCATCACGATCGCGGTCTTGACGTCGCCCTCGGCCTCTTGCAGCCGCGTCACGGCGGCATCGCGATCCAGGCCGGTGGCTTCGGTCACGATGCGAATGGCCCGGTCGCGCAGCTTGGAGTTCGATGGTTGCACGTCGACCATGAGGTTGCCGTAGGTCTTGCCGAGTCGAATCATCGCGCCGGTGCTGAGCATGTTGAGCACCATCTTCTGGGCGGTGCCGGCCTTCATTCGGGTCGAGCCGGTGACCGGTTCCGGGCCGGTGACGGCGGCGATGGCAATGTCGGCTTCGCGAGCGATAACGGCATTCTCGACGTTGGCGAGCGAGATGGTGGCCGCACCGAGTTCCTTCGCATAGGCGAGCGCGCCGACGACGAAGGGCGTACGGCCGCTGGAGGCAATGCCGACCACGACGTCTTTGGCAGTGAGGTTGATGTCCCGGAGCGCTGCGGCGCCCTCTTCTGGCCTGTCCTCGATGTTCTCGACCGGATGGCGCAGCGCGTGGTCGCCCCCGGCGATGAGCCCGACGACGAGCTCAGGCGGTGTGTTGTAGGTCGGCGGGCACTCGGAAGCGTCGAGTACCCCGAGTCGTCCGGAGGTGCCGGCGCCGATGTAAACGAGTCGCCCCCCTTGCCTGATACGATCAACGATGACGTCGATACTTTCGGCAATGTCGGGCAGCGCACGTGCGACGGCCGGAGCGACGGTGGCGTCCTGTTCGTTGAGCACGCGCGCCATTTCCAGCGTCGAAAGCGTGTCGATATCGGTCGTCGCCGGGTTGCGCTGCTCGGTCGGCAGCGCGCCGAGGTGGTCGTTCGATCCCGAGTTGTCCGAGGGTGTCGTCACTCCTGCTCCCCGATTGGTGCAAGGTGCACCGGGCCATAGAGCAGGTCCGGCGTCACCGCGTCGATGAATGTCTCCGCCTCGCCTTGCCAGCGATCCAGCAGGGCGGCGATGTCACCATCAGTATCCACCGTCTCGCGAAGCTCGGGCCCGCCGCCGAGGCGGTCGATAAAGGCAACATCGTTGAACCGTACCCAATCGAAGCTTGGTGTGTGCCGGCGAGAGGCGGCCACCAGCGCCGGTCCGAGAGACATCACCGCCGGGGTGAATGCGCCGTCCGGGTGCACCTGGATGCCGTGACAGGGCGCATGTTGATGTTTGGAAAAGGTCGGCTCGAAGGTGGCTGGCCGGAAGAGGCAGCCAAAGGCGCCGCTGGCGAGCTCGCTGGCGAGCGCGTAGGCGTCGAGGTCCGGCGCGCCGATGACTTCGAATGGCAGGGCGGTTCCCCGGCCTTCGGAGAGTGTCGTGCCCTCGATCAGGCAGGTGGCGGGATAGAGATGCGCGGCGGTCAGTGTGGGCAGGTTGGGGGAGGGGGGCACCCACGGCAGCCCGGTCGCTTCCCAACGTACCGAACGATCCCATGCGTCCATCGGCACGACGTCGGGCGGCGTGCGGCCCTCCTGGCGGGCGAGATAGCGCAGCAGCTCGCCGATGGTGCAGCTGTGGGCGATCGGCAAGCCCTCCATGCCGACGATCGAGCCGTGGCCGGGCGCGACCCGGTTGCCGAAGACGCCCATCCAGGCGATCGGGTTCGGACGATCGAGCACCAGGACCCGCGTGCCGGCGTTGGTGGCGCGGCGGGCGGCGCTGTTGGCGGTGGCGAGATAGGTGTAGTAGCGCGCGCCGATATCCTGCAGGTCGATCAGCAACGTGTCGATGCTGGCGAAGGCATCGTCGTCGACGGAGTGGTCGGCGCGGTAGAGGCTGGTGACCGGCAAGCCGGTGCGGGGATCAGTGGCGTCTGCAACCGGCGCGCCCGCCTGGGCATCGCCACGCAGGCCATGTTCCGGGCCATAGAGCCGTACCAATGTCACGTCCGGGTGGGCGTGGAGCCGGTCGATTGTCGAGCGGAGGCGCCGGTCGACACCGGTGTGGTTGGTCAACAACCCGATGCGTTCCGCCGGCCGGAGCCAGCGCTCAGGCGCACGCAGGAGTTGTTCGAGACCTGTGGTCGTCATCAGGCGGTCGGAACAAGGCGCGGATCGAGCGCTTCCTGCAGGAGGCTGCGAGCCGCACGGGCGTCGGGACCGAGGTAGAGGGCGTCGATTTCGTCGCGCAGGCTCTCGATGTCCTCGAACACCCGCCCGCCGTAGGCGATCAGGCGATCCCGGCCGGTGAAGGGGCCGGAGCGGATGGTGGCGATGGCCTCGCGAAGCGGCTCGACCGACGTTTCGGATGGCGCGGCCAGCATGACGGCGTCCGGATCGACACGCTGCACGGCTTCGAGCAGCTCCGTGCCGGGCATGTTCGCCCCGAGATACACGACCCGGTAGCCGGCGCGGGAGAGGATCACCGCCGTGAGCATGAGCCCGATCTCGTGCATTTCGCCTTCAACGCAACTCGCGAGAATGGTCGGGCGGCCGCGTTCCGGTTGCGAGGCGTTGAAGAGGGCGGCCAACTTATGCATGCACCAGGAGGTGGCGAAGTGCTCCATTGCGACGCAGACCTCGCCGCGCTCCCAGCGGTCGCCCATGTCGACGAGGGCGGGCTGGATGATGTCGAGCGCTACCGTCTCCGGTCCGAAGAGCGCCATCGCCTCCTCGATCGCACGGTTCGCGTCGTTTGTGCTGAAGTGGATGAAGGCGGTGACGAGCCGATCTCGCAGGTCGCCGAGACAATCGGAGTCGGTCGGGTTGTCGGCTCGGGACTCGGCGGCAAGGGCCGTTTCGATGCGCCGCTGGGCGATGGCGACGGCGCGGCTGATGCTGATGCCGTCGTCGGTCATCTGCTTGAGCATGCGGACGATGGCGATGTCGCGCTCGGAGTAAAGGCGGTGATTCCCGGCGGTGCGAGCCGGGGTTGGCAGACCGTGGCGACGCTCCCAGGCGCGGAATGTATCCGCAGGAATCCCGGTCAGTTTCTCGACCGCGCGCGTGTTATATTCGGGCACAGTCTGATGATTGATGAGGTCTTCCACAGGGTCGCTCCTCCACTCGGACACCTGTTGCCTACGGGCTGTCGAGCTTCCATCCAAGAATTGCACACTTCCGGGCATGCAGTGATGTCGATGCTACAGGCGAACCAGCGGCATGTCATCCTCAGGGGCCGCCGGGGCGCCGGGACCCGAGGTGCGGTCTGGGCCTCGCTGCTGGTGTTCATGCTCGTGCTGGCTGGTTGCGCAGACGAGGGCGACCGCCAGTTCGCGAACGATCCCCGTACCCCGAAGCCGACGCCTACCCATACCCACGAAGAGACGAAACCAGTCGAAGCGCCGCCAGTTCGGCCGAAGGCGTCGCCCGAGGCACTGGTCGATCGCCGGGGCGCGCCCGAAGCGGCATGGTGGCTGTCCGATGGGGCAGTTTGGCTGGTGAGCGATGATGGACCGCGCGAGGTTCTGGGCGGCGATGCGCTGGCGATCGCTCCCGGTCCGGGCGGCAACGAGGTTGCCGTGGTGTTCGCCGACGGCGCGAGCTACCGCGTCGATATCTACGATCGCGATGGCAACCAGACCGCCACGTTCGACAACGTGCTTGCGGCGGGAGGGACATCTGCCTCGCCGGTTGCGGCCGCAGCCGCTTCACCGGTGGCCAGGGCAGCCGATTCGACGCCCGTGGTCACGCTCAACTGGTCACCGCAGGGCAACCGCATCCTGCTGGGAGACGCATCCGGAGCATTGATCGACATTCATCTCGATGGTGAAGTCACCAGGATCGAGCCGCGCGTCTCGCTCAGTGGCCTCGAGCGGGTGGCGTGGTCGCCGCGTGGCGATGTGATCGCTGCCCTGATACGAGATGCCGATGGGCTGGGTTCGCTGGCGCTGGTGGACCCGGTGAGCGACCCCGCCAGGGTGAGCGTGATCGCGCCGGTAGGCAAGTCTGGCGATCAGGCTCGGTCGGTTGAGACCTTTGAGTGGAAGGCGCGAGGCGACGGAATCGTCTTCATCGAGGCGCGACGCGGCGATGACGGACCGACCGATGGCAATGTAGTCGGCTGGGACCGTGCCACCAACTCGACGCAGATCCTCGCTACTGGCGGGCAGGGAGGTCCGAGCGGTTCGGTGACGTGGCTTGCCGTCTCGCCGGACGGGAAGGCGCTGGCCTACATCGTCACCATGCAGGGCGGTGAGGGCAGTACCTTCGTCGGGCTGTTCGTGCGGTCGATGATCGACGGACAGCTCTACCGGGTGCCGGTGCGGGCTGACGCGGAGGTGCTGCAGGCGTTCTGGCTGCCTGACGGTCTGGGATGGGTCTCGATCGCGGAGGACGACACGGACGGCGTCGAGGAGACGCGGTTCGTCTACATCGACGGCCACGGCGAGCGGTCATTGCTTGGAACAGTCGTCGACAGCGCTGACGTCGCACCGGTGGGATCACCAGTGGCGAGCCCCGTCGCGTCGCCGGTCGCGAGCCCTGTCGCGACGCCAGTGGCGAGTCCGATGGCATCACCGGTGGCGAGCCCGGCCGGGTGATCCTGATTTCCAGCCAAAGCAGCCGTCCGTGACAGTCACCTTGAGGAAACTCCAAGGCAGCAGAAGGATCGTGCGACGGCGTCGCCAGCCGGGCGACGGCGAGCCCGTTGCTATTCGTCGTCGATGATGACGGCGTCGAAGATATTGATCGCGGCTTCGATGCGTTTTTCGTCGAGGTCGATCGAGCTGACGGCCGAGGGCTGGGGAGGATCTGGCTCCGCGGCGGGTGCGGTGATCGCCGGGGCAGGATCTCCATCGTCATCGACCGGACCGTCCTGCGGCGGGCGCGACGCTTCGGTTTCACGCGGACGCGAGGGCGGCGGCGAGGCGTCGACCTGAGCCGCTGGTGGCGCGGCCGGTGGGGACGCTGACGGGCGGAGTGCCTGCGCCTCGTCGCGCGAGACGCAAATGACGCTGATTTTCTTGCCGATTTGCCGCTCAATGACCTCCTCGATCACCCTCCGCGTATCGTCGTCGTTGAGCCGCTTCTGGTGGAACGGGTAGGCCGCCACCAGCGTGAGCTGGGTGCCTTCGACATGGAGCGGGTCCGCCTGTTGCAGCAGCGCTTCGGTGCGCCGGTTGAGCGCCTTCACATCCATGCGGATGTTGTCCCAGCGGTCGACAATCGCGTCCAGATCGGCGTTGCCCTCGCCGGAGGCCGCCACGTACCGCTCGGCGGCAGGCTCCGGCTCGGCGATGGTCCGGGCGGGAGGCTCGGGCGCGGGAGGCGTCGTGTCCGGAGCGGCAGGTGCCGATGACTCGGGCTGCGGTGGCGCCTGGCCACTGTTCATCGAGGCGCCGCGTACGCGATCGCGCAGCGAGGGGCCGCCGCGTGGCTTGCGTGGCGGGGGCGCTGGCTGGGTTGCGGGCGTCGGCTGCTGACTGGCGGATTCCGCCGTCCGCACCGGTGCGGGGGAGCACGCTTCGATCAATGCCAGCTCCAGGGGAAGCTGGACGATGGCGGCGTGACGCGCCTTGTAGTCGATGTCGGCAAAATGGGCCGCGACACGAGCGAGCTGGGGAAGCTCGAAGCGCCCTGCCAGCTCGCGGGCAGTTTCATCGGCCTCGGGCGTGCCCGATGCGCGCTCCAGCATCAACACCCGCAGGTAGGAGATAAGCTGGCGACCGAGCTGGCGAACATCCTCGCCGGCGTCGACGGCCTCGTTGATGATCCGCAGGCCCGCGCCGGGATCCTGGTCGGCGATGGCGCGCACCATGCCTTCGACGCGGTCGTTTCGGCTCACGCCAAGGACCGTGCGGACGAGTTCGATCGTGATCCGGTTGGATTCGGCGTCGGCCTCCTCGCGATAGACGGCGACCTGATCGAGGATGCCCAGCGCGTCGCGGAGGCTGCCGGTGGCGTGACGGGCGATGGTCGCGATCGCGTCGTCGTCAATCTCGAAGCCCTCAGCCGTGGCGACCTGTCGCAGCCGCGCCGACATCGCATCGAGGCTGATGCGCCGGAAGTCGAACCGCTGGCAGCGGGAGACGATCGTCTGGAGCAGCTCTTCCGGGTCGGTCGTGGCGAGCACGAACTTGGTGTGCGGGGGCGGCTCTTCCAGCGTCTTGAGGAAGGCATTGGCGGCGGCGCCGGTGATCTGGTGCGCCTCGTCGATGATGTAGAACTTGGTCTTCAACATCGTCGGCGCGTATTTCACCCGCTCGCGAAGCTCGCGGATGTCGTCGATACCGCGGTTGGAGGCGGCGTCGATCTCGATCACGTCGGTGGTCGCATTGGTATTGATCGCACGGCAGGCGTCGCACTGGTTGCAGGGGCGGTTGGCCGGGTCGGGCTCGAGGCAGTTGACGGCCTTGGCGAGGATGCGTGCGGTGGTGGTCTTGCCGGTGCCGCGCGGGCCGCAAAAGAGGTAGGCGTGGGCGATCCGGTCGAGCCGGATGGCGTTGCGCAACGTGTTGACGACGTGATCCTGCCCGAAAAGCTCGTCCGAGGCGAACGACTGTGGCCGATACTTGCGGTAGAGCGAGAGCGATTGGGACGCGGACACGGCGGGTTGCTCGACCGGGGCCACTTCGTCGACGTTGAACAGGGAATCGGTCATGGTGGGGCCTCGTTCGGAGGGTTCGGGGCGCGGCGGCGAGGCCGCTCCGGCTGGGGCAGGCTGCCTGAGTATACCCGTACGGACAGTATGGCTCAATGGAGGTGACGATGGGGACGCTGTTTGTGGTCGCGACACCGATCGGCAACCTCGACGACATTACGGCGCGCGCGATCGATACGTTGCGGGAGGTTGAACTGATCGCCGCCGAGGACACGCGGCAGACGGCGAAGCTGCTGCGGCGGTTCGAGATCACGACCCCGACGATGAGCCTGCACAGGCACAACGAGCGCCAGCGGGTTGAACGGCTGCTGACGGCGCTGGCCGAGGGAGACGTGGCGCTGGTGACCGATGCCGGGACGCCGGCGGTGTCGGATCCAGGCGCGGTAGCGGTGCGGGCGGCTCGGGAGGCTGGGCATCGGGTGGTGCCGATCCCTGGCGCGTCGGCGGTGGTCGCGGCGGCAAGTGTGTCTGGCTTGATCGATGGTCCGTTCCTGTTCGCCGGGTTCCTGCCGCGGTCGGGTGAGGCACGGCGAGCGGCGCTTGGTCGACTCGTGGCGGCAGGCGTGCCGGCAGTGGTGTTCGAGAGCCCCAACCGGCTGGCCGAGACGCTCAGCGACCTTGAAACGTGGCTCGGCGACGTCGAGGCGGTGGTTGCGCGGGAGCTGACGAAGGTGCACGAGGAGGTTCGTGGCGAGAAGCTTTCGGCGCTGCGGGAACGTTTCGGTGCGGGTGAGGTGAGAGGGGAGATCGTGATCGTCGTGTCAGCGGCAGAGCGAGGCGTGGTGCCGGAGACGACCGACGTCACGGCGCTGGCATCGCGGTTGCTGGCGGACGGGATGAAGCCGAGCCGGGCGGCGCGGGAGCTGGCGAAGATTGCCGGGATTTCGGGCGACGAGGCCTACGAGATCGTCCGGTCGGTTCCCAAAGGGGAATCTCGGGGGCCGGAGGCCGATCGGCAATAGCTCGCCGCACAATCTGCATCCATCCGTGCCCAGGCTGGCGCTACACCACGGCACTGCGCGGAGTCATCGCTTTTACGGCCGGACGAAGGCGAGCTTGCGGTGGTGCATGCGGATGCTTTGGAGGATACCGATCATGATCAGGTTGGACCAAAGCGCCGAGAGGCCGTAGCTGACGAACGGCAGCGTGATGCCCGTCACCGGCATCAGGCCGACGTTCATCCCGATATTCAGGAATGCCTGGAAGAAGATGATACCGGTGATGCTGACCGCCATCACCTGGCCGAAGTGGTCGCGGGCGATTTCGGCGACCTTGAGGCAGCGCCAGAGCAGGATCACAAGCGCGAAGAAGAGCCCGAGCATGCCGAAGAAGCCGAACATGCCGCTGGCGTGCGCGAAGATGAAGTCGGAGTCGCGGACGGAGAGCAGGTTGAGCTGGCTTTGCGAGCCGCCCGCCAGCCCCTCGCCCCAAAGCCCGCCGGCGCCGATGCTGATCCGCGCCTGGATGATCTGGAAGCCCTCGTCGAGTGGAGCGATTTCCGGATTGTAGGAGACGATGAAGCGGGTCTTCTGGTAACCGGCGAGGATGAAGTTCCAGGCAATGTACCCCACCACCGGCATGCTGAGCGCCAGCAGCCAGATGTAGAGCGCTCGGGTGCGGGAGACGATGAGCGTCGCCATCCACAGCGCGACGTAGACCATGGTCATGCCGAGGTCGGGCCCGATCAGCACGAGTCCGGCCGGCAGCGCGACGATCAGGCCCGATGTGATGAAGTTGATGATCGACTTCATGTCGTCGCCGCGCGAGGCGATGAACGACGCAAGGGCGATCAAGGTGGTGATCTTCGCGAACTCGGATGGCTGCAGGAGAAAGAAGCCGAAGTCGAACCAGTTTCTCGCACCGCCGAGGGAGACGCCAAAAACCTGGACGGAGATCAGCGACAGCACCCCGATGGCGTAGAGCGGCCACGCGAGCGTGTTGAGGAAGCGGTAGTCGATCGAGGCGACGATGAACATCACACCGAGCCCGAGGAGGCCGAAGACGGCCTGGAAGGTGCCGCTGTTGTTGGTGGTGAGCGGCGGCAGGCCGACGGCGCTCCAGATCGCGAGGATGCCGAATCCCATCAGCACCAGCATGGTGATGAAGAGGATCGGGTCGAAGTCGCGCCAGCGATCGCGAGCGATGTCGCCGGGTTTGACCTGCATGTAGGATGGGCGAAAGACAGCCATGGGCAAATCGGGAGGGGATGGGGGCGCCGTCGCGCCGAGTCGATCTCGACGGGGGTATGGTAGCAGGTCGACCCGTAGCGATCGGTGTTCGAGACGCGCCCTGCCCATGCTATCCTTGCCGCAGACCGGGCCCGGCACCGGTTTCTTTTGTTTCCCCGGGACACGCGTTGCAGGTAGACACTCAGCATGACAGATGACCTGTTCGGCTCTGGAACCCCCTCCGGCGGTGATGTGCAACGGATGCGCGCCGATGCTCTCGGCGAGCCGGGGCATCGGCGGTTCCGGATCATCGCGATCATCGACGGCGTCACCCACATCGTCTGGATGGAAAAGCAGCAGCTACAGGCGCTCGGCATGGCGATCGAGCAGCTGTTGGAGCAGGTGCCGGTCGACGAAGACGTCGTGATCGACGCCGAGCCGGTGGTCGAGTTCGATGAAAATACCCGCAACCAGTTTCGCGTCGGGCGGATCGAGCTGGGATACGACGTCGGTCACAACCGAGTCGTGATCAGCACCTTCGATATCCAGCAGGAGGACGAGGAGGAGACCGCCACGCTGGTGTTGCGGCTCAACCTGCGCCAGAGCGCTGACCTGAGCGCCGACGCCGCGAGTCTCGTCGCGGCCGGCCGGCCCCTTTGCCCGATGTGCGGGCAGCCGATGGATGCCGATGGGCACGTCTGCCCCCAGCAGAATGGCCACCTGCCGCTCTCCCTTGAAGACAACGACCTCTTCGAGGACCTGTAGCACACTCCGAGATTGTGAATCGGTTGACAATCTCGAGCGGGTCCTCGTATGATGGACCAAGCGGGGTTTGCCCGCACGTGCCGAACTGTCTGTCACAACCGATTGAAGGACGCTGATGGCTCCTCGACCGATTGCCGACAACGTACTCGTACTTATTGAGCTCCCGATTATTGGGAGCATTTCGCGTGCGGGGAGACAGTAGCCGGCAAGGCACCAGCAGGATGTGATTCGACCACTGGCCTCCCCCCGATGGGAGGCTTTTTTGATGCACCTGACCGATGGCGTGAAGGATGCACCGAGGTCTCCCGGAAGCTCAACGGCGAGCGAGGGGAGGACCACACCGGATCGATACGATCGACTGTGATCGCGATCCACCGACCCCGGGCAACGGCGCTCGGAGCCGGAAACGGGCGACCCGCATCGTCGCGCACAGCGACGGCCAGCTATCGAGCCAGGCCGCGCGGAATCAGGAGCAGCATCGATGGTCACGACACAACGCGCGCCGCAACCGGCCGCAACCGACGCAAGGGCCCAGGCGGCGCCGGAAATCCTCAGCGGCGCCGCGATCACCTGCCGCGCGCTCGAGGCGGCGGGAGCGAAGACCGTCTTCGGCTATCCGGGCGGTGCGGTGATCCCGCTTTATGACGCAATGACATCGTCCAGCCTCCACCATGTGCTGGTGCGGTTCGAGCAGTGGGCGGGGTTGGCGGCCGATGCGTACGCCCGCGCGACTGGCGAGGTCGGGGTGTGCATCGCTACCTCCGGTCCGGGTGCGACGAACATCGTCACCGCGCTCGCGAACGCGCAGCTCGACTCGGTGCCGATGGTGGCAATCACCGGGCAGGTGGGGCAGGCGCTGATCGGCAAGGACGGCTTCCAGGAAGTCGACATCACTGGCGTGACGCTGCCAGTCACGAAGCACAACTACCTCGTCCAGCGAGTCGAAGACATCGCGCCAACGATCGCCGAGGCGTTTTACCTGGCGAAGTCGGGCCGGCCCGGGCCGGTGCTTGTCGATATCCCGAAGAACGTTTTCGTCGCGAAGACCGAGTACAACTGGCCCGCCACGGTTGGCCGCAAGAGCTACCAGCCGACGACAGTGCCGAATATCCGCCAGGTTCGGCTGGCCGCCGAGGAGATCGCGCGGGCGAAGAAGCCGCTGATCATGGCCGGGCACGGCATCATCCTCAGCGGCGCCGAGGAGGAGTTCCAGCAGTTCGCGGAAAAGACGGGCATGCCGGTGATCTACACCCTGCTCGGCCTCGGCGCGATGTCGGAGCTGCACCCGCTGTCGCTCGGCATGATGGGCATGCACGGGCACCGCGAGGTCAACCGTGCGCTGGAGGAGTGCGACCTGCTGGTCAATATCGGCGCGCGCTTCGACGATCGCGCCACCGGACGCCTGAACGGTTTCGCGCCGAATGCGCGGGTGGTGCATGTCGACATCGACCCGGCCGAGATCGGCAAGAACGTCGAGACGCACGTGCCGGTGGTGGGCGATGCCCGCGAGGCGCTGAAGATGCTGCTGGAGGAGGTCGAGGAAGGCAACCACGATGCGTGGATGACCTGGATCGACGGTCAGCGCAATCGCGTGCTTGAAGCGGCGCTCGAGGATCGGCCGGAGTGGCCGGAGCCATACTCGATCATCAAGACGATTGCCGAAGTGACCGATCACGACACGATCATGACCACCGACGTGGGTCAGCATCAGATGTGGGCGGCGCAGCAGTTCGGTGTCAAGCACGGTCGTCGCTGGATCACCTCCGGCGGCCTGGGCACGATGGGGTATGGCCTGCCGTCGGCAATCGGCGCGAAGATGGGCCGACCGGATCTCGAGGTTTGGTCGATCGTCGGCGACGGCAGTTTCCAGATGTCGTTCAGCGAGCTGGCCACCGCGGTTCAGGAAGAGCTGGACATCAACATCGCGATCATCAACAACGGCTACCTCGGTATGGTCCGCCAGTGGCAGGACCTCTTCCACAATCACAACTACTCTGAAGTCCGAATCAGCGGCCCCGACTTCGTGCAGCTTGCCGAGTCGTTCGGCGCGACTGGCATCCGGGTGACGACGGACGATGACATCGCGGCGGCGATCGAGAAGGCGCGGTCGATCAAGGGACCGGTCGTGCTCGACTTCGTGGTCGAGCCGGAAGCGAACGTCTACCCGATGGTGCCGCCGGGCGGCAGCAACACCGAAATGGTTCATGACCCGCGGCTGGCGGAAGAAGAGGGGGCCGAGTAATGCAACACGCACACACACTTTCGGTGTTGGTCGAGGACCAGCCGGGCGTCCTGAACCGGGTCGTCTCGCTGTTGCGGCGGCGATCGTTCAATATCGACTCGATCACGGTCGGCCACTCCGAGCAGCCGGGCATGTCGCGGATGACACTGGTCGTGCGCGGCGAGGACAACGAGGTCGAGCAGGCGACCAAGCAGCTCTACAAGCTGCTGGAGGTGGTCAAGGTGTCCGACCTGCCGGACGCCGAGGCGATCACCCGCGAGATGGTGATGGTCAAGGTGGCGGCGAAGGGGCAATCGCGCTCCGAGGTCTTGCAGCTGGCGCAGGTTTATGGCGCCCGCGTGCTGGACGCGACGCCGAACACGCTGATGATCGAGGCAACTGGTGACGAATTCCAGATCGATTCATTCCTGACCATGATGCGCGTTTTCGGCATTCGTGAGATGGTACGGAGCGGCAAGATCGCCATGTCGCGCACGTCGGCGGGGACGCGGTCCCGGGCCGACGTATCGACCAACGGCGTCTACGCCGCGGCGGATTGACAGGTTGGAGACCGGGAGGCCACGATGGCCTCCCGGTTCGTTGACCGACAGGGAAGGGTTGTCAGGGCGATGACCCGTACGGGCGGAGCAAGTGACCGCCCATCATGAGGAGGATTTCATGCCAGCGACGATCTATTACGAGTCCGATGCCACGCTTGCGCCGCTCCAGGACAAGACGATCGCGGTGATCGGGTACGGCTCGCAGGGCCGCGCGCACGCGCTCAATCTTCGCGATTCCGGACTCAACGTCGTTGTCGGGCTTCACGAAGGCAGCAAGAGCCGGGCGAAGGCGGAGGCCGATGGCGTCCGTGTCGAGTCGGTGGCGGACGCGGCCAGGGAAGCCGACGTCATCATGGTGCTCGTGCCGGACCAGACGCAGAAGAAGGTTTACGAGGAGTCGATCAAGCCCAACCTGACGCCGGGCAAGACGCTCATGTTCGCCCACGGTTTCAACATCCACTTCGGCCAGATCGAGCCGGAGGAAGGCGTCGACGTCTCGATGATCGCGCCGAAGGCGCCGGGCCAGCGCGTTCGCGAGCTGTACGAGGAAGGCATGGGCGTGCCGGCGCTGGTTGCCGTCCATCAGGATGCCAGCGGCAACGCCAAGGAACAGGCGCTGTCGTACGCGCGAGCCCTCGGCTCGCTCAGTGCCGGTGTCCTGGAAACGACGTTCGAGGAGGAGACCGAGACGGACCTCTTCGGCGAGCAGGCCGTGCTGTGTGGAGGCGTGGCGCAACTGATCCAGACGGGGTTCGAGACGCTGACCGAGGCTGGCTACCAGCCGGAGAGCGCCTACTTCGAGGTGCTCCACGAGCTCAAGCTGATCGTCGACCTCATCTACGAGGGCGGCCTGACCCACATGCGCGAGGTCGTTTCCGACACGGCTGAGTACGGCGACTACTACGCCGGCCCGCAGATCATCACCGCCGACACCAAGCAGGCGATGAAGAACCTCCTCGGCAAGATCCAGGACGGCACCTTCGCCCGCGAGTGGATCGCCGAGAACGAGGCCGGCCGCGAGAAGTTCATGCAGATGCGCCAGGAGCGCAGCGACCACGACGTCGAGCGCGTCGGCAAGCAGCTCCGCGCGATGATGCCGTGGCTCAAGAGCGGCAAGATGGCCCGCGAGGACGCGAAGGCGGCGATGGGCTCGAGCTCGTAACCCGAACTGGGTGAAGAGCCTGTCGTAGGGGAGGAGCTTGCCTCCTTCCCGCCGCCCGCCGGGCGGCAATCGACGAAACAGGACCGGCGATGCGACCGGAGGAAGGCAACAGATCATGACCGACCGAGAGAGTGATGTAGGCATCGACCAGAACCGTGTCATCGTGTTCGACACGACGCTTCGCGACGGCGAGCAGTCGCCGGGCGCGACGCTTACCAGCGAGGAAAAGCTCGAGGTCGCCGACGCTCTCGTCGCGCTCAAGGTCGATGTGATCGAAGCAGGCTTCCCGGCCGCTTCGCCGGGCGATTTCGAGGCAGTGCGCGAGATCGCGCGACGCTCGAAAGGCGTGACCATCGCCGGGCTCGCCCGAGCCAACCCGAAGGACATCGAGCGCGCCGCGATGGCGGTGAAGGAGGCCGAGAGCGCGCGGATTCACACCTTTATCGCCACCTCCGACATCCACCTGAAGCACAAGCTTCGGCTGAGCCGTGAAGAGGTGCTCGAGCGGGTTCGAGCGGCGGTCGCCCAGGCGCGCGGCTTCGTCAGCGACGTTGAGTTCTCCTGCGAGGATGCCACTCGCTCCGACTGGGACTACCTCGTGCAGGTCTTCCAGGCGGCGATCGAGGCCGGCGCGACCACGCTCAACGTGCCCGACACGGTGGGATACACGACGCCGGGTGAGTTCGTCGGGTTGATGGAGCACCTGAAGGCGAACGTTGAGGGGATCGACGACGTCATCATCTCGGTTCACTGTCACAACGACCTCGGCATGGCGACAGCGAACACGCTGGCAGCGGTCGGCGCGGGCGCGCGCCAGGTCGAGGTGACCGTCAACGGCATCGGCGAGCGGGCCGGAAACACCGCGCTCGAAGAGGTCGTGATGGCGCTCAAGACGCGCGGCGAGCGCTTCGGCGGCGCGTGGACCAATGTCGAGACAACGAGGCTGGTGCCGACCAGCCGGCTGGTGTCCGGCCTGACCGGCCTGCAGGTGCAGGTCAACAAGGCGATCGTCGGTGGCAATGCCTTCGCGCACGAAGCCGGCATCCACCAGGACGGCATGCTCAAGGAGCGGACGACCTACGAGATCATGAATCCGGAGGACGTCGGCTGGAGCGGAACCAAGCTTGTGCTCGGCAAGCACTCCGGCCGTGCAGGGTTCCGGAATGCGCTCAAGGAGCTCGGACTGGTCCTTGAGGAGAGCAAGGTGCAGGACGTGTACGAGCGATTCCTGGAGCTTGCCGATCGCAAGAAGAACGTCACCGGCGCCGACATCGCCGCGCTGGTGGCGGACGAGGTTGCCGGCGAGGAAGGCACCTACGAGCTGGTGCGCTGGAATGCCCAGATCGGTTCCGGCGGCGACGCGACGGCTTCCGTCATCGTCAGCAAGGATGGCGAAGACCTTACCGGCGAGGGCGAGGGCAATGGCCCGGTCGATGCGCTCTACGCGGCAATCGACAACGCCGTCACGGTCGAGGGCACGCTCGAGTACTACCACGTGGAGGCGGTCACGCCAGGCGAGGACGCACAGGGCCAGGTGCACGTGCGGATTCGGGTCGGCGACCAGCTCTTCACCGGTCACGGGCTTGCGACCGACATCGTCGAGGCGAGCGCCAAGGCGTACCTCGCGGCGCTCAGCCATGTCGAGCAGGATCGCCCCGACACCGTGTTGATGGGCTCCTCGACCTCGCGCTGGACCTAGGTGATGGGCGCGTCACCCGAACCCGCCGCAGCGCGCGGCGCCATCTGGCAACAGGATGGCGCCGTCGCGAATTACCTGAACACCTCCCGACAGGCGATTCCGCTGGCCAACGAGCAGATGGACGCGATGTGCCAGGTTATTGGCGCCTTTGGCGTGCCGACCAGGTCGGTTCTTGATGTCGGGGCGGGCGACGGTGCGGCGGCCGAGGTGGTCGCACGGCGGTTCCCGGTTGAGCGCGTGACGCTGGTCGATTTCTCGCCGCCGATGCTGGCCCGGGCGCGTGAGCGGTTCGCCGGCTCGCCCGTGTCGGTCAACATCGTCGATGCCGACCTCGGCGATCCCGGCTGGCGAGAACACCTCCCCGACGACGTGCCGGAGTACGACCTCGTCGTCTCGCGGTACGCCATCCACCATCTTCCGCACGAGCGGAAGCACGCGCTCTATGCAGAGATTCACAACCTGCTGGCCCCAGGTGGGCTGTTTTGCAACATCGAGCACGTCAGCTCGGTCTCGCCGGTATATACCGATATCTTCGAGCGGCTTATCATCAATGGCATGGTCGCGACCAGCGATGGCTCGCTTGATATTGAGGCCGCGACCGCCGCGTTCCAGGCGCGGCAGGACGCCCAGACCAACATCCTCGCTCCCGCCGAGGATCAGTGTGCCTGGTTGCGGGAAATTGGATTCGTCGATGTCGACGTGGTGATGAAGGTGTTCGAGCTGGCGGTCATCGTGGCCCGCCGGGCGGACGCGTAATGTAGCGCGGCGTGATCACAACGCCGCATGAAGTGGAGGACCCGGGTGACCACCCCGAAGACGCTCGCTGAAAAACTGTGGGAACGCCACGTGGTGCATTCCGCACCAGGCGAGCCTGACTTGCTCTATATCGATCTTCACCTGATTCACGAAGTGACCTCGCCACAGGCATTCGACGGGCTCCGCATGGCCGGGCGCAGCGTGCGCAGGCCGGATCTCACCGTCGGCACCGCCGATCACAACGTGCCGACCATCGGCATCAACCTGCCAATCGCCGATCCGATCTCGCGCAAGCAGGTCGAGAAGCTGACCGAGAACTGCAAGGAGTTCGGTATCCAGCTCTTCCCGATGGGGCACCCGGGGCAGGGGATCGTCCACGTGATCGGTCCGGAGCTGGGGTTGACCCAGCCGGGCATGACGATCGTGTGTGGCGACAGCCACACCTCGACGCACGGCGCGTTTGGCGCGCTGGCGTGGGGCATCGGCACCAGCGAGGTCGAGCATGTCCTCGCGACGCAGTCCCTGCCGCAGTCGAAGCCGAAGACGATGGCGATCACCGTCGATGGCGAGCTGCAGAACGGCGCAACCGCCAAGGACGTCATCCTCGCGATCATCGGCAAGATCGGCACCGGCGGCGGCATGGGCCATATGGTCGAGTATCGCGGCTCGGTCATTCGCAATCTCTCGATGGAGGGGCGGATGACGATTTGCAACATGTCGATCGAGGCTGGCGCTCGCGCCGGCATGATCGCCCCGGACGACACCACCTTTGCCTACGTCGAGGGCAAGCCGATGGCGCCAAAGGGCGCGCTCTGGGAGGAGGCGCTCGCCGATTGGCGGACGCTGCCGACGGACGAGGGCGCGGAGTTCGACACCGAGGTCATGCTCGATGGCGACGCGATTTTCCCGCACGTCTCGTGGGGCACCAATCCCGGCCAGGTGACGGCGATCGATGGCCGTGTCCCCGATCCGGACAGCTTCGACTCGCCCAGCGACCGCGAAGCCGCCGAGCGCGCGCTGGCGTACATGGATCTTGCGCCTGGTACCGCGATCCGCGACATCCCGGTCGACAAGGTCTTCCTCGGCAGCTGCACCAACTCGCGGATCGAGGATCTGCGGGCGGCAGCTCAGGTTGTCGAGGGGCGTCGCCTCGCCAGCACGGTGCAGGGCATGGTCGTGCCGGGCTCGATGCGCGTGAAGGCCCAGGCGGAGGCCGAGGGGCTCGACCGCATCTTCGCGGAGGCCGGGTTCGAATGGCGTGCGGCGGGTTGCTCGATGTGCCTCGGCATGAACCCCGATCAGCTCAAGCCGGGCGAGCGCTGCGCTTCAACGAGCAACCGCAACTTCGAAGGTCGCCAGGGTAGGGGTGGCCGCACGCACCTGGTGTCGCCGCAGGTCGCGGCGGCGACGGCGATCGCCGGGACGTTCGCGACGCCGGCGGATATCGCGGCGGAGGTGAGCGTATGAATCCGGTAACGAAGCTGGAAGGGCGGGCGCTCCCGCTCGACCGCAGCGATGTCGACACCGACCAGATCATCCCGGCCTCGTACCTGAAGCGGGTCGAGCGCACGGGGTTCGGCGAGGGCCTCTTCGCCAATTGGCGCGAGAACGACAAGAATTTCGTGCTGAACCGGCCGGAGTTCGAAGGCGCGACCATCCTCGTCGCGGGGCCGAACTTCGGTACGGGCTCGTCGCGCGAGCATGCGGTCTGGGCGCTGATGGATCACGGTATCACGGCGGTGATTTCACCGCGCTTCGGCGATATCTTCCGCAACAATGCGACGAAGAGCGGGTTGGTGCCGGTGGAGGTCGATCCGAAGTTCGGCGCGGAGCTGCTGGAAGCGGCGATGGAGCACCCGTTCCTCGAGATCCAGGTCGACGTGAAGAACCGAACGGTTTCCGCGCCGGCGGTCGGGCTTCAGGCGACCTTCCCGCTCGACGAATTCACCCAGTACCGGCTGCTGGAGGGCCTCGATGACATTGGCCTGACCATGCGGAATGAGGAGAAGATCACCGCATTCGAGGCGACCCGGCCGGCGTACAAGCCGCGCGTCGAGACGCCGGCGGCCAGGTAGGGACCAGCTGCGATCTTTGCGTACGGGCCGGGCTTGTCCCGGCCCTTCGCTTGGGAGGGGGCCAGCCCCTCACGTACACCTTGAAGAGACGGGGAGGACTCATGCAGGCGAGGATCGTGACGTTTCCCGGCGATGGAGTCGGGCCGGAGGTCGTGGCGCAGGCGGTGCGCGTGCTGGAGGCTGTAGCCGAGCGGCATGGCCACACCTTTACGTTCGACGAGCGGAAGATCGGCGGCATCGCGATCGACACCCACGGCACTCCGCTGCGGGACGAGGATGTCGAGGCTGCCCGCGATGCCGATGGCATCCTGCTCGGCGCGGTCGGCGGCCCGAAGTGGGACAACCCGAACGCCGCCATTCGGCCCGAGCAGGGGTTGCTCAAAATCCGCAAGGCGCTGCGCCTGTTCGCCAACCTGCGTCCGGTGCGCTTGCAGGAGGCATTGATCGACGCCTCGCCGTTGCGCCCCGAGCGGGTGATGGGCACCGACCTGATCGTCGTCCGCGAGCTCACCGGTGGGCTCTACTTCGGCAAGCCGTCCCGACAGTGGCGCGAGCGCCGGGGCCGGGCAGCGGTCGACACGTTGATCTATCGCGAGCATGAGATCGAGCGGGTTGTGCGACTGGCGTTCGAGCTGGCGCGGAGCCGGCGCGGCAAGGTGACGAGTGTCGACAAGGCCAATGTGCTGTCGTCCTCGCGATTGTGGCGGTCAATTGTGACCGAGATCGCCGCCGAGTATGGCGATGTCGATCTGGAGCACATGCTGGTCGACGCGATGACGATGAAGCTGATCCAGGCGCCGTCGAGCTTCGATGTGATTGTGACCGAGAACATGTTCGGCGACATCATCACGGACGAGGCATCGGTCCTGGGTGGATCGATCGGGCTGCTGCCCTCTGCGAGCCTTGGCGCCGCCCGGGAGGGCCAGCGCCGGAATGGGCTCTATGAGCCGATCCACGGGAGCGCGCCGGATATTGTCGGCCAGGGCATTGCCAACCCGGCCGGTACGATCCTGTCGGCGGCGATGCTGCTGCGGCTTTCGCTGGGACTCGAGAGCGAGGCGGCGGCAGTCGAA
>CBFGRG010000004.1:0-26849 GCA_965651105.1 uncultured bacterium
AGCACGGTGCCGCCCGGCTGCCGGGCGCCGCGCCACGGATATCGACTGCGGTGAGCGCCGGCGCGTTGAAGCGGATCACGGTGCAACCGGTTCGCGCGTCGGTGTCGGTCCAGTGTCCTACGGCGACGCCGTCAAGTGGTGCGAGCCGGTGCGTCAGGATGTCCACGTGACCTCCAGGCCCGGTATCGCCCGGAGCAGTGTTCCGGAAAATTGCTCGCTCGCCTTT
The DNA here is from genome assembly GCA_965651105.1 of uncultured bacterium. GTDB lineage: Bacteria > Chloroflexota > Chloroflexia > Thermomicrobiales > UBA6265 > JACCVC01. Next base: position 227 of record CBFGRG010000004.1, read on the forward strand.
TGCATCATCTCGTCGGTTCCCAATTCTTCCCATATATGAGTGAGTACGAGCGTGTGGGCGCCGGCGTCTCGTGCCAGGCTCGCGGCTTCGGTCGGTGTCAGATGCCCGCGTTCTTCCCACCGCATGTCCGGCGCGCTCTTGTCGGCCGCCTCGGCGATCACCACCGCGGCCCCATTCGCGGCCGAAGCGAGGTTTGCCGCCGGTCCGGTGTCGGCGGTGTAGAACAAATCTCCCGCGCCATCCGGTGCAAGCACGCGAATCGACCAGCACGGAACGAAATGAACCGTTTCGGCGAACGAGCAGGCGAGATCACCGATGTTGACCAGTCCATCGGGGTCATATTCGTGAACGTCGAACACGCCGGTGAACCATTCGAGACCGCTCTCCGGTGAATCGAACGCCTGCGCGATGCGCCGCAGCGTGCTGACACCGTCCGGCGGCAGGAAGAGCGGTATCGGCCGTTCGGCGGGGATCGGATTGTAGGCGAGGGTGAAGCGCAGCTCGATCAGGTCGAGGATGTGATCGACGTGCAGGTGCGAGATGACGATCCCGTCCAGCGAACGGTAATCGATCTGCGCGCGCAGCTCCGTCAGCGTTCCAGGTCCCATGTCGAGGACGATCGCGGTCGTGTCCGATCGGACGAGGTAGGACGAGCATCCCTGTCTGGTGCCAATACCTGCCGCGCTACCGCCGAGCGTCGTGAGTCTCATGTCGCTCCCTTCCGATTGCGATCATTCGTGACTGGCCAGGCCTTCCAGGTGCCGAGTTTGGTTCCACGCCACACAGGTGGTGCCGCGCCCGGTCACTTCGAAGGTCGAGATGCTGCAGTTGTGAACGAGGTAGGGGAAGAACGACGTGGCGCCCGACTCCGCCATCCGGGCCACCCACGATCCGAGCACGCCACCGTGCGTGACGACGACGACGCGCTGATCCGGGTGGTCGGCGACGATTCGGCTGATGCCATCGAACACCCGCGCCACGAACCCGGAGCCCGATTCGCCATTCGGCCAGCGCTCGTCCGGATGTGCCTCGCCGGTGATCAGTGGCCGCAGGTGAGGGTGGCGGTCGAGGGCGTCCTTCTCGGTCCATCCCTCAAAGTCACCGAAGCCGAACTCCGCAATCTCTTCTTCCACCTCCGGAAAAAGCAAGGTTCGTTCGGCGATCGGCTTTGCCGTCTGGCGGGCGCGCTGGAGCGGGCTCGATACGAGCGCGTCTGGTTGCAGCGTCGCGACTTCGCCCGCAGCCCGCTTCGCCTGCTCGTGGCCCAGGTCGGTGAGCAGGACATCCTGCCGCCCGACGAGGAGACCGGCGATGTTCGCCGCGGTTTGCCCGTGGCGGACGATCACGAGCTCGGTCGTGGCATTGGAGGCCGGATTGCGGAAGCTGTCGAACCGCTGGCCGGTGGGGTCACGTCGAATGCGTTGCTGCGTACTCACAATACCTCCTGAGCGGGCATATCGCGCATTTGGGGTTGCGTGCGTGGCAGATGGCACGGCCATGGGCAATCATCTCGACGTGGAAGCGGTAGGTGCGCTCCGCGTCGTCGTCCATCAATGCCTCCAGTGTCGCATGAGCGCGCGCCGGGGTGGTGCCTGGCTCAACGAGTGGCAGGCGGCTGGCGACACGATGGACGTGGGTGTCAACCGGCAGGGCCGGGCGGCCGAGCGCGAAGAGCAGCACGCAGGCCGCTGTTTTCGGGCCAACCCCGTCGATCGACGTGAGGGCGACTTTTGCCTCGTCAAGTGGCAGCTCGTTGAGCACATCGAGCGAGTAGTCGCCGTAGCGCTCGTGAATCTCCTCCAGCGCCTCCTGGATGCGAGGGGCCTTTTGATTGGCGAGCCCGCCGGCTCGGATCGCGTCGACGACCTGGTTGGTTTTCGCGTCGACCACCCGTTGCCATGTTGGAAACCGCTCGCGCAGCGAGGCGAACGCGCGACTGGAGTTTGTATCGGACGTCGATTGGCTCAGGATGGTGGCAACCAGCGTCGAAACCGGATCGCCGCCGGGCGTGAGCTTTCGGGGACCGTACGTCTCGTCGAGAATCTCTTCAATTTCGTCGAAGTGCTGTAGCGCATTGAGGGGCTTCATCGCTCCCGCGTGGGATCCTCCTTAAGGGCGACCCTGTGGCGGCTGTGCAACCTGACGAATCAGGTCCGGCAAAACGGGCGTCGGTGGCCCTGCTGGGATCGTGCTTGCACGGCAGGCCGGCAGGCCGGTATACTTCGTCGGTTTTACCGCATACGAGCGAGGCGCGCGACACAACGTGGCGAACACACCCACAATCGGACAACACGCAGAGCGAACGCCCTCGGGTCTCATCGAGACCACGGGGGCGTTTTTTCAGGAATCAGGCGGGACCGGGGAAGGTTCTCCCCTCCACTGGAGGGGAGTCAGTGTGGAGGGATTCGAGCAGTGAACGGAGCGACAATTCTCCGAGGGGGCCGGGTGATTGACCCGGCGAACAGCATCGACGCCGTGCTGGACGTGAAGATCGCCGATGGTCGCGTTGCCGCAGTTGCTCCTGCGATCGAGGCGAACCCGGACGATACGGTGATCGACGCGACCGGCAAGCTGGTGACCCCGGCGTGGATCGACATGCATGTTCATCTGCGCGATCCCGGCTTTCCCGAGAAGGAAACCCTCGCCACCGGCGGTCAGGCGGCCGTTGCCGGCGGTTTCGGCACCGTTGCCTGCATGCCGAACACAAGACCGGCGCTCGACTCGCCAGAAATCGTCCGCGATCTGGTTGAGCGAGCCGAGCGCGACGCTGCCTGCACGGTGCTACCGATCGCGACGATCACCAGGGAGCGCGTGGGCGGTGAGGCAGTCGACTTCGCGGCCCTGGTCGAGGCTGGAGCGATCGGGTTCTCGGACGATGGCGACACCACGGCGAACAGCGCCATCATGCGTGACGCGCTCGAAGCCTCGAAGGCGCTCGGCGTGCCGGTGATCGTCCATTGCGAGGACAAGTGGCTCGCCAGCGGCGCGATGCACGAGGGCGAGGTCTCCCGGCGGATCGGCATCGAGGGGATCCCGGCGGCGGCCGAGGAGATCATCATCGCGCGGGATCTCATGCTCGCAGAGTTGACCGGAGGATGGCTCCACGTCTGCCACGTCAGCACACCGCGCGGTATCGAGCTGATCACGGCGGCGAAGCAGCGCGGAGTGCGCGTTACCGCCGAGGTGATGCCGCACCACATTGTCATGAGCGATGAGTGGGTGGGTGGTACCCGCGAGCTTCACCACACCAACGCGCCCGCCGGCGAGCCGCTGGAGCCGGCGCATCCCTACACCAAGGTCAATCCGCCGCTGCGCTCGGTTGCGGATACGGCCGGCTTGCTGCAGGCAGTCCGGCAGGGGCAATTCGACATCTTCGGCACCGACCACGCTCCCCACGCCGATCCGGAGAAGATTGGCACCGACTATGCGCACGCGGCGATGGGCATGAGCGGTAGCGAGTTCGCCTTCCCGGCGACGTGGGAGCTGGTCCGTGCCGGCCACATCGAGGCCAGCGAGCTGGTGCGCCTCTGGACTGCCGCGCCGGCATCGATCTTCGGTCTCGATCGCGGCACGCTGTCGGTCGGGAAGGTTGCGGATGTGACCGTGTGGGATCCGAACGTACAGTGGGTCGTCAATCGCGATACCATACGGAGCAAGAGCGTGAACACGCCGCTGATCGGCATGACCCTGCGCGGCCGCGCCGAGCGCACCTTCATCGGTGGAGAGGAAGCCTACCGTGCCTGAGCGATACCACCCTGCCCACGACGCCGCGCTGGCGCTCGCCGACGGACGGGTTTTCCGCGGCCGTGGCTTCGGTGCGGACGTCGATGCCAGCGGAGAGGCGGTGTTCACCACCACGATGACGGGCTACCAGGAGGTTTGCACCGATCCGTCCTTCCGCGGGCAGCTCGTCTGCATGACCTACCCGCTGATCGGGAACTACGGTGTCAACAACGAGGACAACGAATCCCGCCAACCGTGGATCGCGGGCCTGATCGTGCGCGAGAAGAGCGACCATCCGTCGAACTGGCGCTCCGAAGGCACGATCGATGCCTATCTCAGGCAGGCCGGCATCCCCGGGATCGCAGGTATCGATACCCGCGCGTTGACGCGCCACCTGCGCTCGGTGGGTGACACCCGCGCCGTGCTGGCGCACAACGCGGCCGCGATCGGCGACGATGATTTGGTCGAGCGTGCCCGACGGGCGAAGCTGCCCGGCGAGCAGGATGTCGTCGGCGAGGTTCGCGCCACCGAACGAGAGACGATTGGCAACGGCGCGGGACCGCACATCGTCGTGATCGACTGCGGCGTCAAGCGCAATATCGTCCGTTCGCTGGTCAGCCGCGGCGCGCGTGTGACGGTGGTGCCCTACGGAGCTGCCTACGAGGAGATCGAGGCATTGAAGCCGGACGGCGTGGTCGTCTCGCCGGGACCCGGCGACCCTGCCAACCTCGATGCCGGTCTCAACGTAGTCCAACGGCTGCTTGGCGACGAGAAGCCGTACTTCGGCATCTGCCTGGGCCACCAGCTCCTGGCGCGAGCGATCGGCGCCGAGACCACGAAGCTCAAGTTCGGCCACCGTGGTGGCAATCACCCGGTGATCGATGAGGAGACCGGGCGGGTGACGATCACCTCGCAGAATCACAGCTACGTGGTCGACAGCGACGGATTTCCTGCGGGGGATGGCTGGCAGATTGCCCTGCGAAATCTCAACGATGGATCGGTCGAGGGCATCCGCAACCGGGACCTGCCGGTGTTTTCGGTCCAGTTCCACCCTGAGGCCTCGCCCGGCCCGGCCGACAATGGCCAGCTTTTCGACCGATTCCTGGCGATGGTTGACAAGCACCGCACGGCACCATCTGCGTCCTAGCGGTCATCGTTGTCGATATCCCGTACGTAGACCGATCTCCACATCAGCACCACAACGACCAGCAGGCATCACCAACGAAGGGAAAACGGCGGCAATATGGGAACACCGGAGAGTGTGCTGGTCATCGGGTCTGGCCCGATCGTCATCGGCCAGGCGGCGGAGTTCGACTACGCCGGTACGCAGGCCTGCCGGGCGTTGCGTGAGGAGGGCGTCCGTACCATCCTCGTCAATTCCAACCCGGCGACGATCATGACCGACGAGGATGTCGCCGACGCCGTCTACATCGAGCCACTGACCCCCGAGGTCATCCGTCGCATCATCCAGCGCGAGCGGCCCGAAGGGTTGCTGCCCACGATCGGCGGTCAGACGGGGCTCAATCTCGCCGTGAAGTGCGCCGAGCTTGGCATTCTCGACGACTACGGCGTGCGCATGCTCGGCACTCCGGTTGAGTCGATCCAGATGGCGGAGGATCGGGCCCTGTTCAAGGACCTGCTGGAGCGGATCGGCGAGCCGGCCATCCCCGGTCGTATCGTGCATTCCGTCGAGGAGGCGCGGGAGTTCGCCCGGGAAGTGCCGCTGCCGATGGTGATTCGCCCGGCATACACGCTCGGTGGCACCGGTGGCGGCGTGGCGACGACACCGGAGGAGCTCGACGAGTACGTCCGATCCGGCATCTCCGCCAGCCCGATCGGGCAGGTGCTGCTGGAGCGCTCGCTGCTTGGCTGGAAAGAGATTGAGTACGAGGTGATGCGCGACGGCGCGGACACCTGCATCACCATCTGCAACATGGAAAACATCGATCCGATGGGCGTCCACACCGGCGACAGTATCGTCGTCGCCCCCTCGCAGACGCTGTCGGATCGCGAGTACCAGATGCTGCGGAGCTCGGCGCTCAACATCATCCGCAACCTGAAGATCGAGGGTGGTTGCAACGTCCAGTTCGCGCTCGATCCGAACTCGATGGATTACGGCGTGATCGAGGTCAACCCGCGCGTCAGCCGCTCGTCGGCACTTGCCTCGAAGGCGACCGGCTATCCGATCGCCCGTCTCAGTGCCAAGATCGCGATCGGGAAGCGTCTCGATGAGATCACCAACGTCGTCACGGGCAAGACGACCGCGGCGTTCGAGCCGGCGCTCGACTATGTGGTGGCGAAGATTCCTCGCTGGCCGTTCGACAAGTTCCCGCGCGCCGACCGCACGATCAGCACGCAGATGAAGGCGACCGGCGAGGTGATGGCGATCGACCGCTCGTTCGAGGGGGCGATCCAGAAGGCCGTGCGCTCCCTGGAGACGACCGGCAAGGACCTCGGCTGGGAGGATCCGCGCTGGGGCGACGATCCGGAGCTGATTCACGAGTTGATCAAGCGGCCCAACGACCTTCGCCTGTGGGCGCTGATGGCGGCGCTGCGGCGCGGCGTGACCCCCGAGCAGATTCACGAGCTCAGCAGCATCGATATGTGGTTCCTCTGGAAGCTGGAGGGGCTGGTCGAGCTGGAGGGCCGACTGGCCAGTGATGGGCTGTCGCCGGAGCTGTTGTGGGAAGCCAAGCGCGCTGGCTTCTCGGACGTCCAGATCGGCAACCTGGCTGGTGTCCCGGCGACCGACGTCCGCGCGAAGCGGCGCGAGCTCGGCATGACGCCGGTCTACAAGATGGTCGATACCTGTGCCGGTGAGTTCGAGGCCGCGACACCGTACTTCTACTCGACCTACGAGGAAGAGGACGAGGCGACGCCACTCGAGGGCGACCGGGCGATGGTGGTGGGTTCCGGCCCGATTCGGATCGGGCAGGGGATCGAGTTCGATTACTGCTCGGTGCAGGCGGCGATGGCGCTGCGCGAGGCTGGCGTAAAGTCGATTATGGTCAACTCCAATCCGGAGACCGTCTCGACCGACTTCGACGCTTCCGACCGGCTCTACTTCGAGCCGCTCGACCGCGAGAGCGTCGAGGCGATTCTCCATCACGAGGGGCAGGGCAAGGTCGAGGACTACCCGCCGCTTGTGCTCCAGTTTGGCGGACAGACGGCAATCAACCTCGCGGAGCCCCTGACCCAAACCGGCGCGACGGTGTGGGGCAGCTCGGTCGATACGATCGATCTCGCTGAGGATCGCGAGCGCTTCGAGGCGTTCCTGCGCGGGTTGGGCATCCCGCAGCCGAAGGGCGCGACGGTGACGTCACTGCGCGACGCCGAGGCGGTCGCGGCGCGGATCGGCTACCCGGTGTTGGTGCGACCGTCATACGTGCTTGGCGGTCGGGCGATGGAGGTCGTCTACGGCGCCGATCAGCTTGCGCGGTACATCCGCAACCAGGCGTCGCTGAGCATGGAGCACCCGGTGCTCGTCGACAAGTACCTGCTGGGCAAGGAGGTCGAAGTCGATGCGATTTGCGATGGCACCAACGTGCTCATCCCCGGCATCATGGAGCATATCGAGCGCGCCGGCGTGCATTCGGGCGACTCGTTCGCGGTCTATCCGGGTGTAAATCTCTTCCCTGCCGAGGTCGACACGATCGTCGATTACACGACGCGCATCGCGCTCGGGCTCAACGCTCGCGGGCTGATCAACATCCAGTACGTCATCCATGGGGGGCGGCTCTTCGTGTTGGAGGTCAACCCGCGATCCAGCCGCACGGTGCCGTTTCTCAGCAAGGCGACCGGGGTGCCAATGGTCAAGCTGGCGACCAACATCATGCTCGGCAAGTCCCTGAAGGAGCAGGGGTACGAGGGCGGGCTCTGGCCGCGACAGCCGCTGATGGCGGTGAAGGCTCCGGTCTTCTCGATGGCAAAGTTGCGCGGCGTGGACACGCATCTTGGGCCGGAGATGAAGTCGACCGGCGAGGTGATGGGCATCGATCGGTCGTTCGATGCGGCGTTCTTCAAGGCGCTGATCGCGGCAGGGTTGTCGCTGCCACAGCACGGCTCGATCCTCGTTACGGTCGCGGATGAGGACAAGGTCGATGCGCTGCCGGTGATCGAGTCGTTGACGCGGATGGGGTTTCACCTCTTCGCGACCGAAGGCACGGCGGCGATGATCGAGCGTGCCGGCATGCCGGTGCGGATGGTGACAAAGCGGATCGGGCACGGCTCGCCGGACATGCTCGATGTGATTCGCGAAGGAATCGTCGATGGCGTGATCAACACGCCTGGCCCGGCCGACAAGGAGATTCTCGACGGGCTGGAGATCCGGCGGGCCGCGGTGGAGCGGGGCATCCCCTGTATCACGTCGATCGACACGGCGAAGACGGTCGTCGCGGCGATGGAGCGGGCCGAGGAGAGCTTCACGGTTGAGCCGATCAACTCGTACCGCGTGCCCGCGTTCGGGTATTAGCGAGCCAGGGCGATGACAGGCATCGCCCGCACGGGTCGACCCTGTGTCGATCCCTCACAGGAGCAGCGATGCCGACGGGACAGGCGACGAAACTGGAGTTCATGGGCGAGATCATCCGCGTCGATCCGGTGATGGGCGACGCGGTATTGACGACGTTCACCGCGCCGGAGTGGGCGGTTGCGGCATCGCGGCCAGGCCAGTTCGTGCAAATCCTCTCTCGGGAGCAGTTCGCGACCGATCCGCTCCTTCGTCGACCGTACTCGGTCTATCGCGTCGATCCAGTCGCGAGCACCATGACGGTGCTTGTCCGGCCCTACGGGCGCGGCAGCTCCTGGCTGTGCGGCCGGGAGCCGGGAACGACCCTGGACGTGATGGGACCGCTTGGGACGCCTTTCACGGTGCGGCCGAAGACCCACAACCTGTTGATGGTTGCCGGTGGGGTCGGCGCGGCGCCCCTGCTGATGCTCGCCGAGGACGCCGTTCGCGCTGGTCGCCAGGTGACATATCTCATGGGCGCGTTGAACGCGGACGGCCTTCTGCCAGCCAGCGAGCTGCCGGAGGAGGTCGAGTATGTCGTCGCGACGATCGATGGCAGCAAGGGGCACACCGGTTTTGTCACCGACCTGGTGCCGGAATACCTCACCTGGGCCGACCAGGTTTTCTCCTGTGGCCCGGAGCCGATGTTCCGCTCGCTCCGCGACGTCGTCCACCGCAATCGTCTCGGCGACCGGCCCGATGTGCAGATGGCGGTCGAGCGGCCGATGGCTTGCGGCATCGGCGCGTGCCTCGGTTGCGTGGTCGAGACCCGCAACGGCATGAGAACGGCCTGCGTCGACGGACCCGCCTTCGACATGGATGAGCTGCTATGGGGATGACCACCACCTCGCCGGACGTCACGGTCGATCTCGCGCCCAGCAACCCGCGTGAGCTGGTGTTGCGCAACCCGGTTATCCCGGCTTCAGGGTGTTTCGGCTACGGGCAGGAATTCGCCGGGGCGATTGACGTGCAACGGCTCGGCGCGTTCTGCAGCAAGGGCATCACGCCGAAGCCGCGCAAGGGCAATCCGATGCAGCGCATCGCCGAGACACCGTCGGGCATGCTCAACGCAATCGGATTGCAGAATCCCGGCATCTCGGCGTTCATCCGAAAGTATCCGCCGATGTGGGAGTCGTGGCGGGTGCCGGCGATCGTCAACATCTCGGCTGAAACGGTCGAGGAGTTCGAGATGATGGCCCGACGGCTCGACGACATCGCCGGGGTCGCAGCGATCGAGGTCAACATTTCCTGCCCGAATGTCAGCGCCGGTGGCTTTTGCTTCGGCTGGGACGCCGGGATGTCGGCCGAAGTCACCCGCGCGGTGCGGCGGGCGACGACGTTGCCGATGATCGTCAAGCTGAGTCCCGGCGCGCTCGACGTTGTCGAGATTGCCCAGGCGGTGGAGGCGGAAGGGGCCGACGCCGTCTCGTTGATCAACACGCTGGTCGGCATGTCGATTGACTCGCGAACGCGCCAGCCGGTGCTGGCGAATGTGACCGGGGGGCTCTCCGGACCGGCGGTGAAACCGGTCGCGCTGCGGATGGTGTGGCAGGTCGCCGGCGCGGTGTCGATCCCGGTGATCGGTCTCGGCGGGATCGCTTCGGTCGAAGACGCTATCGAGTTCTTCATGGCTGGCGCCAGTGCGATTCAGGTCGGCACGGCGGCGTTCGCGCAACCGAAGGTGTTGATGGAGCTGGTCGATGGCATTCCGGCATGGCTGGAGGAACACGGCCACGAGCGGTTGTCGGAGATTGTCGGTGTGGCGAACCCGCGCTTTCGAGGCGCTGGGAGCATCACCTGAGTGCTGATGGAGGGGTGACGGGAATGGCGATGGACCTTATGGCCGAGCTTGCCGAGATCGGCGCGCTCAAGCGGGGACACTTCCTGCTCGCATCCGGGCGGCACAGCGATGTCTACCTGGAGAAGTTTGACCTCCTGCGCGACCCGCGAGCGACCGAGCGCATCTGTGGCAGGTTCGCCGATGCGTTCGCCGACCTGGATGTCGATGTCGTCGCTGGCCCGACCACCGGCGGCATCCTGCTGGCGTTCGAAACGGCCCGCCAGATGGGACTGGCGGCGGCCTACGCCGAGCGAGCCTCGGAAGGCAGCGATGAGCGCGTCTTCAAGCGCGGCACGACGTTCGAGGCGGGTGCCCGCGTGGCGGTGGTCGATGACATCCTGACCACGGGTGGCTCGGTGCGCGAGACGCTGGCGGCACTGGCGAAGCAGCCGGTCGAGGTTGTCGCGATTGGCGTGCTGGTGGATCGCAGCGGCGGTGAGGTCACGTTTGGCGACGTGCCGATGCACGCGCTCGCCCAGCAGAAGGTCGACTCGTGGGAAGCGTCGGCGTGCCCGCTTTGCCGGGATGGTGTACCGCTGGTCAAGCCGGGCAGCACCGCCGCGAAGTCCGGCTAGCGACGCCGGGTGTGCCCCTGAAGTTGAAGTATCGCCGCTGATTCCCGACGCAATCTCTGCTCGGTCCCAGGTCAGATCGGCACATCGTCGCCGAGGTCTTCGAGGTGATGGCGAAGCTCGTCACGCAGGCGGGTGAGATCCTCCAGGCGCTGCTCGATCTGCTGCAGCGTGTCTTGACGCGGCCGCTGGACGTATTCATCACGCAGCTCAACCAGCATCTGCGCGACGCGCGCGATGGTCCGGACCGTCTGCACCGGGTCGTTGTCCCGCGACGCTACATTGAATCCGGCCATGCTGCCTCCGTCCATCCCCAGTTCGGTTGTACCTCCTGCCCGCGATGATAGTGTCAGGATAGCACGTTCAACCGTTACTTTTCGCCGAGAGCGGCGGGAATCTCCCCGGAAAGCATGGCGGCAAGATCGTCCTCCGTCAATACCGGAATGTCGAGCGAGCGGGCTTTCTCCGCCTTGCTGCCGGCCGCCTCACCGGCGATCACGGCCGTCGTCTTCTTCGACACGGACCCGGTCACGGTCGCGCCGAGCGCTCGCAGGGCGTTTTCGGCTTCCTGGCGGGTGTGGCGCTCGAGGCGGCCGGTCAGCACCAGCGTCATGCCTTCCAGGATCTGCTCGCCATCGGGTTCCGGCGCGTCCTCGGCCACGGTGAGACCAGCTTCGCCGAGCCGCAGGACGAGCTCCCTGTTCGGCTCCTCACTGAAAAAGTCGACGATGCTGGCGGCGACGGTCGGCCCGATGCCGGGGACCGCCTCGATCTCCTCGACACTCGCCTTGCCGATCGCATCCAGCGAATGGAAGTGCTCGGCAAGCAACTGGGCGTTGCGGGCACCCACGTGGCGGATGCCGAGTCCGTGGATCACGCGCCACAGCGGTTGCTGCTTGCTGGCCTCGATCGCGTCGCGAATGTTCTCGGCGCTTTTCTCGCCGAGTCCCTCAAGTTTGGCGACTTCGTCGTAGTCAAGGTGGTACAGGTCGGCGAAATCGCTGACCCAGCCGAGGTCGATGAAGCGATCCGCCAGCTTCGACCCCACGCCGTCGATGTCCATCGCGGCGCGACTGATGAAGTGGTAGATGTTCTCGCGGATCTGGGCCGGGCAGGCGGCGTTGGTGCAGTAGCGCATCGCCTCGCCTTCGACCCTGGATACCGGCTGGCCGCACGATGGGCAGGTGTCCGGCATCGTGAACGGAACCTCGTCGCCGGTGCGACGGTCCTCCATTGCCTTGACAATCTGCGGTATGACGTCGCCAGCGCGCTGGACCAGCACCCAGTCGCCGATGCGGAGGTCCTTGCGGGCGATCTCGTCCTCGTTGTGCAGCGTCGCGCGGCTTACCATCACGCCGCCGATGTTGACCGGCTCCAGGATTGCGGTGGGATTCAGCGTGCCGGTGCGACCGACGTTGATCTCGATGTCGAGCAGCCGGGTTACCTGCTGCACCGCCGGAAACTTGTAGGCGGTCGCCCAGCGCGGCTCGCGGGCGACGTACCCGATCTCCTCCTGCTGGTAGAGATCGTTGACCTTGACGACCATGCCGTCGATCTCGAAGTCGAGGGCCGGTCGCCGCTCCAGCCAGTACTCGGCACGCGACCAGACGTCGTCGATGGAGTCGTGCAGCATCGCGTCGAGGGAGGTCCGGAACCCGTACTCGCGAATCATCTCCAGCGATTCCCAGTGCGACAGCGGTTGCGGAATGCCTTCGACGTAGCCGATCTGGTAGGCGAACATCCGCAGCGGTCGCTGGGCGGTGATGCGCACATCCTTCTGGCGGAGCGATCCGGCCGCGGCGTTGCGCGGGTTCATGAACAGTTTCCCGCCGGCGTCGGCCATGCGCTCATTCAGCGCCTCGAAGTCGGACTTGCGCATATAGATTTCGCCGCGAATCTCGATCCGGCTCGGCACCGCGAACCGATCGGAATGCCGTAGCCGCAGCGGGATCGACGGAATGGTGCGGATGTTGGCGGTGATGTCATCGCCGACGATGCCGTTGCCACGCGTTGCGGCGACGGTCATCGCGCCATCGACGTAGGTGACGCCGACGGCGAGCCCGTCGATCTTCGGCTCGGTCACGAACCTGAGATCGTCGGTGCCGGCGAAACGCGCGGCACGGTCAGCCCACGCCCGAAGCTCTTCCTCGTCGAAGACGTTGGAGAGCGACAGCATCGGCCGGACATGTTCGAACTGCGCAAATGACGATTGCGCCTCGGCGCCGACGCGTTGCGTGGGAGAGTCGGGCGAGACCAGCTCCGGGTGCTCGGCTTCGAGCCGCCGCAGCTCGTTCATCGCCGCGTCCCATTCGGCGTCGGTGGCAGTGGGCGCGTCGAGGATGTAGTACTCGTAGTTCCAGCGGTCGATCGCCTGACGCAGCTCATTGATTCGCCGCTGCTCCGCCTCTGCCATCGGCTTGCCTGCTCCTTTGTCCGGGTGTCACGGTATGCGCTATAACCAAGCGTGTCCCGAATGAACGTACTATCGAGGGATACCACCCCGCAAGGGCTCGCCGCAATCGCGGACCACTCGCATCCGGAGTTCCTCATGGCTCGTGCCGCCTCACCATCCGAATCCGCCGAGTCGGGGCGCTACGAGGCGCTTGGCGAGTCGGCGGTGGAGTTCGTCACGGCGCGCGGCGGCAGCGTGCATGAGGATCAGCTCGTGTCGCATGTGTTCGGGCGCAACGCCTCGCCGAAGTTGTGGCGATCGCTGCTGCAATCGACGCTCGCGGCCGAGGACCGCCTGACCTACACGGCGGATGGTCGCTGGATGCTGTCGGAAGGGATGCCCGGCGCGCCCGTGGTTGGCGACTCCCTGCTGCCGCGATTCGTGGCGATCGACGTGGAGACCACCGGGCTCAAGGCGACGAGCCAGCGAATCATCGAGGTCGCGCTGGTCCGGTTCGAGGACGGGATTGAAACCGGTCGCTTCAACAAGCTCGTCAATCCCGGGCGCCGCATTCCCGAGTACATCTCGAAGCTCACCGGCATTCGTGACGACGACGTCGTTGACGCCGCTCCGTTCGCGGACCTCGCCGAGCAGGTCGTCGAGTTCCTTGGCAACGATGTCCTCGTTGGGCACAACGTCGGTTTCGACATCGGCTTTCTCGATGCCGAGCTGGGACGGGTGCACATCGGCAAGCTCATCAACGAGGCGGTCGACACGTTGACGCTGGCGACCCGGCTTGTACCGGGGTTGCGACGCCCGAGCCTCGATCGTGTCGCTCGGCAGGTCGGGCTTACCCCTCGCAAGATCCACCGTGCCGGTGTCGATGCCGAGATCACGGCCGAGGTGGCGCTTCGGCTGGAAGCCGAGGCCCGGCGGCAGGGAGTGGCGAGCTTCGATGCGCTCAAGGTCTTGGGCACGCCGCGGACGCGAACCGATCGCAACAAGGTCGGGCGCGGGCGCTCGCTGGTCGATCGCAGCCTGCTGGCGGATATTCCCCGGAAGCCGGGCGTTTACATCATGCGTGATGCCGACGGGCAGGTGCTCTATGTCGGCAAGGCGAAGAACCTGCGCGAGCGGGTCGGCACCTACTTTTCGACGCAGGTCGGCTATACGCGCAAGCTGGAGGGCCTGGTCGAGGCGATCGCGACGATCGACACCGAAGTGGCGGGGTCCGAGCTGGAGGCGCTGCTGCTGGAAGCCCAGCTCATCCGGCGGTACACGCCGCGCTACAACTCCGCGCTGCGAGCATTCGAGCATTACCCATATATCCGTGTGGATACCAGTAACCGCTGGCCTCGCGTGACACTGGTGAAGGACCGCAAGGACGACGGCGCACGCTACTTCGGTCCCTATCGCAGTCGCAATGCGGCCAGGCGAACGGTCGATGTGATCAACGATGTGTTGCCGCTTCGCACCTGCACGCGCTCGTTCCGCGACGCACGATCCTACGGCAATCCCTGCATGCGACTCGCGCTCGGCAAGTGCCTGGGCCCGTGTGTCGACGTCTCGATTCGCGACGAGTACCTCGCCATGGTCCGCCAGGTGATCCGGTTCCTGGATGGTGACGACGATGCGCTCTACGAGGTGCTGTGGAGCGCGCTCGAAGAGGCTGCCGAGCGGCAGGATTTCGAGCGGGCCGAAAAGCTGCGGCGCAACCTCACCGTCGTCAACGGGCTTGTCGCCGGGCAGCGCGAGCTTCGCAAGGCGGTCGAGGAGCACCACGTCGTGCTTGCCGCGCCGTCATCGATCGAAGGACAGCGGGAGCTTTGGCTGGTTGTCGCCGGCCGAATCTGGTCGCGAACGACCATCGGCACACCCCCTGCCGAAGACACCGTGCTGGAGATCCAACCCGCCAGCGTGGAATCCCCGGTCGAGGATCGCATGGTTGCCGAAACCGGAGGGGCGTACGATCCCGACCCAGGGATCGATCCAGCCGTCGCCGCCGATCGGCTGCTCGCCGCGTGGCGACGTTATCAAACGACGGGCATGGCCGATGTCTCGCACGACACGCTCGACGACGCGCACATCCTCAATCGCTGGATCGCCGCGCAGGCGGAGCATCCGGCGATAACGGTTCTCGAGCTCGAGCGTTGCGACGATGCCGCCTACTGGCGCGAGGTTGTCGATGAGGCCCTGGAGCTGCCAGAGGAACACCTGTCGCTCGAGGTCACCGGGCCAGCCGCCGCGCGGTATGCGGGTGTAGCGGGCGAGGAGGGCGCAAGCGGTTCGGCATAGCGTGCTTGACGACAGCGGGCGATGTTGACTGCCCCCAGTCGCTGTGTGAAGATGCATTATCAGAGGCAAAACCCGGCGACTTTTCGGGCGTCCCGCGCAGGCCGCCCGACGCGCTGACTGAAAGGCAGAGAACTTTATGACGATGCATCGACGAACACTCATCAAGCGGTCCGGTGCGGTAGCCGGAGCGGCGGCGTTCGGCCCCGCGATTCTGGGGGCACGGTCAGCGTATGCGCAGGACGACGTTTCCCTCGAATTCTGGTCGAGCTGGAACTCCGATCCGCGCATGAGCATCGCGGACGATCTCGCGGTGCAGTTCTCCGAGGCCAATGACGGCGTGCCCACCGAGCATCGTGGCTGGGCGACGGAGGAGCTGAACGAGACGCTGCCACGCGTCGTCGACAGCAACCAGGGGCCGGACGTCTCGCAGGTGAACAACGGCGAGTCGGTGATGGGCCCAATGGTCCGGGCCGGGCAGCTGGTCGACATCAGCCAGTACGTCGAGGAGTACGGCTGGGCCGATCGGCTTCCCGAAGGTTTGCTTCAGCGCAACATGTACAGCGCCGATGGGACCGAGTTCGGCACCGGGCAGCTCTGGGGCATGTCGACCGAGGCAGAGATCGTCGGCTTTTACTACAACCGCTCGATCTTCGATGAGGCTGGCGTCGAGATTCCGACGACCATCTCGCAGCTCGAGGAGACCTTCCAGGCATTGCTCGATGCCGGGCAGACGCCGCTCGTCTTCGGCAACACCGACATGTGGTCGGCGATTCACCTCTTCGGCGAGATTCACGGCACGATGAGCACCAAGGAGTATCTCGACGGCATCATCTACCGCACGGGCGAGCAATCGTTCGAGGATCAGTCGATCATCGACGCTGCGGCGAAGCTGCAGGATTGGGTGAGCAACGGCTTCCTCCTCGACGGATTCGAGGGCATCAGCTCCGATGATGCGGCGGCCCTGTTCCAGTCCGGGTCGGGCGCCATGCTCGTTCAGGGCAGCTGGCAGGCAGGTGCGGTCGGCACTGATCTCGGCCAGGAAGAAGCCGGGTTCTTCCTGATTCCGCCGCTGGAAGAGGGCGGCACCGTCCTCAACGTCGGTGGTGTCGGTATCCCATTCGCCATCACCACCAACGCGGAGGATCCGGATCTCGCCGCCAGCCTGATCAACACGCTGGTGTCGGAGGATGCTTTCAATGCGTTCATCGAGGCGGGCATGCTGCCGGCCGGCGAGATCTCCGACGAGCACATCACGGAGGGCACGCTTTCCGGTGATCTCTACACGGCCTGGAACTCGGCCCTCGCCGACGACGCGATCGGGCATTTCATGGATTGGGCGTCGCCCGGCATCTACGACGTGATGACGGCCGAGCTTCAGCGTCTCCTCGCGATGGAGACCACGCCGGAGGAGTTCGCGGCGGCGCTTCAGGAGGAATACGCGTCCTCGTTCGAGTAGACAGCGCCGAAAATCGAGCGTCGGGAAACGGGGAGAGCATCGCGCTCTCTCCGTTTCGCGTGTACTGGGCTGATGGCCATCCTGCGACGCTTGCGGCGGGTTCGTCGTATCATGCGACGGATGTTCCGGAAGGGGCCGAGGAGGACGCGCGTGACGCAGGCGAGCCAGGCAGAGGTCACCAGCGGGTCGAGGACGGCCAGCACGGGGGCTTCACGACGCTCGCTGACGTCGCGGTTCGAGCCGTATCTCTACCTCGCTCCCGCGCTCGTGATCTTCACGCTGTTCATGACGGTGCCGGTGATCGGGACCGTCTGGATCAGCCTCCACGAGTGGGATGGCGTCGCTCTCGGCGGGATGCAGTTCGCCGGAATCGCCAACTACGTCGAGGCATTCGGCGACAGCACGTTCTGGTCGGCCCTGTGGCACAACATCGTGCTCATCCCGTACTTCGTCATTTTGCCCGCCGTATTGGGGCTGATTCCGGCGGTGCTCGTTCACCAGCTGCGCCTGCGCGGGGCCCGGCTCTTTCAGCCCGGGCTTTTCCTCCCGTACATCATGCCGGGCGTCCTGATTGGCGTTGTCTGGCGCTGGCTGCTCAACCCGGTGTTCGGTCCGGTGAACGACGCGCTGAAGCGCATGGGATTCGACCCGCCAAGCTGGCTCGGCGATTTCACCTGGGCACTGCCCACCGTCGGACTCATCGGCGCATGGGCGGCCTATGGGTTCTGCTACGTCGTGTTCATCGCTGGCATCAGCAAGATTCCTACCGAGCTGTATGAGGCCGCCCGGCTGGACGGCGCCGGACTTTGGCAGGAGGTTCGCGTGGTCACACTACCCGGCCTGCGCCGTGAGATCGCCGTCGTGCTCTCGGTCAACCTGATCAACGCCCTGCGTGCGTTCGACGTGATCAAGGCGACAACGGACGGCGGTCCAGGCGGGGAGACTCGCGTGCTCGCCCTGTACATGATCAACTCCGCCTTCGGCGCGCGTGAGGTGGGGTACGGCACCGCGATCGCCGTGGTGCTTGCCGTCCTCACGCTCGTGCTCTCCGTGCTCGTGCTGCGCCTGTTCCGGGACGACGATGCTTAGGCGCGGCGCGGCATATGTGTTGCTCTCCATCGGCGTGGTGATTGCCATCGTGCCGTTTCTCGTGACGATCCTGGCGTCACTGAAGTCGACGCCGGAGCTGGTTCAGGGGGTTCTCTCGCTGCCGGAGCAGCCGCAGTGGGGGAATTACCGGCAGGCATGGGTCGATGGACAGTTCAGTCGCTTTTTCCTGAACAGCGTCCTGGTTGCGGTTGGAGTGGTGATCCCGTCGATCGTCCTGTCCTGCATGGCCGGCTATGCCTTTGCCCGCTTCAGGTTTCGAGGCAAGGCTGCGCTGTTCATCTATTTGCTCCTTGGGCTGGTGGTCCCGCTCCAGGCGCTGGTGATTCCGCTGTTCTACCTGATGCGGGAGATCGGCCTCCTGGACAGCCTGTGGTCGCTCATCCTGCCGCAGATCGCAATGAGCATGTCCTTTGGCACATTGTTGATGCGCGAGGCGTTTTCCGACGTGCCCAAGGAGATCGTCGAGGCGGCTGTGCTGGATGGTGCCGGATCATGGCGGGTGCTGTGGGAGATCATGTTCCCGCTGGCTCGGCCCTTCGTCGGAACGCTGGCGCTGATGTTCTTCATCTGGACGTGGAACGAGTTCCTGTTGCCGCTGGTCGTCAACGTCGACCCGTCGTATCAGACGTTGCCCGTCGGGTTGCTTTTCTTCCAGCAGCAGTGGACCTCCAACATCCCCCTGACCGCCGCTGGCGCGACGATCATCTTCCTGCCGCTCACCATCATCTTCCTGCTGTTCCAGCGGCAGATGATCGAGGGGCTCACCCAGGGGGCCCTCAAGGGGTAATCGTCGAAATCCGCGGGACCGTTTCAGACGGCATGTATAGCTGTCACGGGTTTCAGAGCTCATGATTCCCCAACCGACTTCCTTCCCCTGGAGGGGAGCGCCGCCCTGCCCCTGACCCCGTGGAAGTCGACACTCCGTCGTTGGTTCCAGGTCGGCATGTACAGCGCGGTTTCCCAACGGAAGCCACTTTCCTGCTATTGCGTCACGATCAAGGGCGTGATTAGATGGCGTCATCATTGCTTCCGGCCGCCTCGGGCGGCTTCGCGAAAGGTGTTATGGGATGACGCGATCACCGTCCCGGCTCTTCGGGATATTCATGGCGCTGCTTCTGGCACTTCCCGCCGTGCTCGCACCGGCGGCCGTGGTCGGCGCGCAGGAGGCGACGCCCTCCGCGAGCCCGGCGGCCGCACCGGCGAGCGAGACGACTGGGCAGGTCGATCTCGACGTGCTCTTCATCGGGGCACATCCCGACGATGAGTCAGGCCGCCTGTCAACCTACGGCCAGTGGAACGAGAACGATGGACTTCAGGTTGGCGTGATCACGATCACGCGTGGTGAGGGCGGCGGCAACGCCGTCGGGACCGAGGAGGGTCCGGCGCTGGGTATCATCCGCGAGCGCGAGGAGCGAGCCGCGGTTGGCAAGGCCGGCATCGAGCATATCTACAATCTCGACAAGGTCGACTTCTACTACACCGTCAGCGCGCCACTGACCGAGGAAACCTGGGGCTACGACGACACGCTCGAACGCGTCGTGCGGGTGGTGCGGGAGACGAAGCCGGAGATCATCGTCACGATGAATCCGGCGCCGACACCCGGCAACCATGGGCATCACCAGATGGCCGCTCGGTTCGCTGTCGCGGCGTACGATGCCGCCGGAGATCCGATGATGTTCCCCGAGCAGGTCCAGACTGAGGGGCTCGACGTCTGGGCGCCGTCGAAAATCTTCACGGGTCCGTTCGTTCCCGGTGCGCCCACCGGCGAATCTTGCGAGACTGATGTGACCCCGACAGACCCGACCGATGTCCTCTATGGCGTCTGGTCCGGCGTCACATCCGATGCAAATGACGGCAAGACGTGGGCGCAGATCGAGCGCGAGGCGCAGCGTGAGTACGCCTCGCAGGGCTGGGCCGGATTCTCCGACGCGCCGACCGATCCCGATGAGATCGGCTGTGACTACTTCATGCTGATCGAGAGCCGTGTGCCATTCACGACTGACGAGACCGGCTCCGAGGGCATTCTCGAGGGTGCGGTGGCGCCAACGACCGGCGGCGTGCCGGCGGGCACGATCTTCGACCTGAACGCCGGCCAGTTCGACGTGCTGCCGGGGCAGCCGTTCGACATCGGCGTCCTGGCGATCACGACCGGCAACGATGTTTCGGTTGACTACGGCCTGCCCGAGGGCTGGACGTCCGAGGTGTCGAGCACCGAGCTGGACGGCGGCACGCTGCGCGAGATCGTCACGGTCACACCGGGCGACGACGTCGACGCCGGATCGCGCTACCAGGTCGTCGCGACGCTGAACGTGGACGGCGCGACGGGGCAAAATGTCGAGATTGTCCAGGCCGCGCCGCCGGTGGAAGGGCACCTCGAGGCACTGCCGCAGGTCGACCAGTTCCGCGAGTGGGTGGAGCAGGTCAACCAGCCGGTGCTGGATAGCCTGATCAAGCCGGTCACGTCGATGGGCGTTGGCGAGACGAAGGACGTTGTCGTCAACGTGACGAACAACACCGACGAGGAGCAGAGCACGTCGGTCACGCTCGTGCTGGCCGATGGCTTCATCGCTGACAACGATACCCAGGCGCTCACGCTCGAGCCGAACGAATCGACCGCGCTCACGTTCGAGGTGACGAACGAGGACACTTCCATTCCGACGTCGAATCAGGGCGGCATCGATGGTGACTACCTGCTCGATATCCGCACCGTCGCGAGCGGTGTGGCAACCACGGAGCAGGCGGGTATCAATCTGGTACCGATCGTCGACGTGCCGGCGGCAGGATCGTCGCCCTCGATGACGGCAAGTCCTGCCGCGGCCGTCGCGGCCTCGCCTGTCGCTGCCGGTCCATCCGTCGATGGCACGATCAATCCGGGCGAGTACACGAGCGCGCCGCTCGATCTCTCCCGCGTCTGGGAGGGCGAGGAGCCCGAATCGCCGGAGGATGCCAGCGGAACGGCGTGGCTGACCTGGGATGACACTGGCATCTACGTGGCCGTCGAAGTCGTCGACGACACGCTCGGCGCGGTGGTGCCGGAGAACGACGCCAAGCGTCACTGGCGGACGGACACGGTTGAAATCGCGATCGATCCGCTCGGTACAGCCGAGAACACGTCATCGACGTTCAAGGTCGGCGTATTCCCGACGACCGAAGAGGGTGGGCCGGCCGCTTCTCGCGATGCCGATGCCTTCCAGGGCCCTGTCGCCGAGACCGCGCCGGGATTCGAGATGGCCAGTACCGTCAGCGAGCCGTACACGGGCTACGTCCTTGAGACCTTCATCCCGTACGATGCGCTGCCGGCGCCGATCGATCCCGCCAACATGGCGATGAACATCTTCATCTACGACTCGGATACCGATGACCTGACCGGTCAGACCCGACTCGGCTGGTCGACCTGGGGCGGAGTCCAGGGCGATCCGTACCGATGGGGCCATGTCCACCTCGTCGATTTCACGCTGTCGGATGGTGGCGAGGTCCAGCCGCCGCAGATGCCGCTCGAGGCGGCGCAAAGCGTCGATTCGCCGCAGTCGATCGTTCAGTCTGCGGGCGATGGCGTGCCGCTGGCGGGCAACCCTGCGGTTCCGGAAGGCAGCGAGGTCACCATTGCCGATGGTCCGGCGGTGGCTGATGGAACGCTGACCGCCACGCTCCAGGCGGGCGAGGCGAGTGGTCGGGTCCATGCCTTCGCGATCGGTCCGGACGGCGCGATCGGCGACCAGGAGGTCGAAATAGCGGCGGGCGAGACCGCCGACCTGTCGATCGACATCGGCGATGCCGATTCAGCATCGGTGATACTGGCGTATTCGTTTGAGACGGATGACGGCGCGGTTGATGCCGTGGCGGCGCCGGTCCAGCCGTAGGCGCGCCTGTTGCGTCGAACCAGGATCCGCCGCCCTCGTGGTCCGGGGGCGGCGATTCTGGCGTCCGGACGCCGGCAACGCGGCCGGAATCCTCTGATGGAACGTCACGTATACTCAGGTGGCGTAATGATGGCGCGGTCGAGCGATAGTCGCTGGAGGCAGAGGTGTCCGAATCGAGGAGTGCGGCCGTGGTGCTGGCCGAGATTGCCGAGGAAGTGAAGAAGTGCACGCTGTGCGAGCTCTTCCGCACGGCCACCAATGCCGTACCCGGCGAGGGCAATCCCGAGGCGCGCGTCATGTTCATCGGTGAGGCGCCTGGCTGGCACGAAGACAAGCAGGGCAAGCCGTTTGTTGGCAATTCCGGCAAGTTCCTCACCGAGCTGATCGAGAGCGCCGGCCTGGAGCGCGACGACGTGTTCATCACCAACATCGTCAAGCACCGCCCGCCCGGCAATCGCGACCCACTGCCGGACGAGATCGCCGCCTGCGCGGGCTACCTCGAGCGCCAGATTGCCGCGATCGATCCTGACGTGATCGTCACCCTCGGACGACATTCGATGAACCGGTACTTCCCCGGTGAGCGGATCTCGAAGATCCACGGCAAGCCCAAGCGGTTCGGCACGCGCCTGGTGGTGCCGATGTACCATCCCGCCGCGGCACTGCACAACGGATCGCTTCGATCGACGATCGAGGACGACTTCAAGCAACTGCCGAGATTTCTCGCCGAGCAGGATACCGAGCGCGACAAGCGGCGGCAGGAGGAGGAGCGTCCCGAGCAGGGCACGCTCTTCTAGCGCCGATCTCGTCGAGGAGGGGGCGGTTTTGGCGAGTGGCGAGGCGAGACTGATCTTCCTCGGCGGTCTCGGTGAGGTCGGCAAGAATCTGTTCCTGGTCGAGACCGACGACGCCATCGCCGTGATCGACTACGGGCTCGGCTTCCCGGATGAGCGGCAGCTCGGCGTCGATCTTGTCTTGCCCGACATCGAATACCTGGCGCGGCGCCGCGAGAAGGTGCGCGGTATTTACATTACCCACGGCCACGAGGATCACATCGGCGCCCTACCGTACCTCTGGCAGGAGGTGCGCGCGCCGATTCATGCCACCCGGCTCACGGCCGGGCTGATCGAAGCGAAGCTGCGCGAGGTCGGCCTCGAACGGCAGGCACCGATCGAGGTGTTCAACCCTGATCTCCACCCTGTGCTCGCGGCTGGGAACATCGCGATCGAGCCGTTCCGCGTCACGCACAGCATCCCCGATGCGGTCGGGTTTGGCATCGACACGCCAGGCGGCCTGATCGTCCACACGAGTGATTTCAAGTTCGACCCGACGCCGATCGATGACAAGCCAACCGACTATGAGGCGATCGCGGCGCTGGGGCGGCGCGGCGTGCGACTGCTCATTTCGGATACCGTCCACATCGAGACGCGGGGCGAAACGCCCTCGGAACGCGTCATCGGAGAGACCTACGACGAGGTGTTCTGCCGCGCCGGTGGGCGTATCGTTGTCGCGACGTTCGCATCCCTGATCGCGCGGATCCAGCAGGTGATCGACACAGCCAGCCGGCACGGTCGCCGGGTGGCGCCGCTGGGACGCAGCCTCACGAGCAACGTCGCCATTGCGCTCGAGCTTGGCTATCTCCACGACCCCGATGGCGTGTTGATCGACGGCCGCGATGCGTCCTCCCTGCCCGAGGACCGAATCGTCTATGTCGTCACGGGCAGTCAGGGCGAGCCGCTGTCGGTGCTCAGCCGCATCGCCAACCGCCAGCACCATGAGATCGACATCCACTCCGGCGATACCGTCGTGATTTCCGCCACGCCAATCCCGGGCAACGAAACGTCGGTTTTCCGGATCATCGACCAGCTCTTTGACCAGGGTGCCGACGTGATCTATTCGGCACTGGCGCGAGTACACGTTTCGGGTCACGCGAGCCGGGACGAGCTGCGCCGGATGATCGAGCTCGTGAAGCCCGAGCACGTGCTGCCGACGCACGGCGAGCATCGCCACCTCGCGCTGTACGCCGACCTTGCGCGAGAGATGGGCATCGCGGAGAGCAACATCCACAGGGCCCGCCCGGGCGATGTGCTCGCGATCAGCGTCGATGGCGTGCAGCGATCCGGCGAGGTGGAAACCGGATCGGTCTTCGTCGAGGGGCGGTCGCTGGGTACGGTGACTGCCGAGACCCTCGACAAGCGTCAGCAGATCGGAAGCGAGGGCCTGGTGACCATCGCCGTGGCGATCGATGTCGACCTGGCCGAGATGGTAGCGGGGCCGACGATATCCGCGGTCGGCACCGAGATGCGCCTCGACCAGGGACTTCGCGACGAGATGCTGGTGGCGGTGCGCGAAACGGTCGAGTCGATGCTGGACCGGGGCCAGGCTGAGTCACGCCGTATCGAACGCCGCATCGAGAACATCGTCGCCTCGTACGTCTATCGTGGCCACCGCCGCCGTCCCCACATTCAGCCGATCATCCTCGATGTGACCGATCGGCACCGCTGACGCAAGAGACCCGAGCATTTCCCGGCAACCCGTGTATACTAGTGTCCGTACACCCCTTCCACATGCTTCTCGGAAGGGTACGTTCGACACAGGGGTGCCGCATGGCGCCGCGGCTTGCCGTCCGCCTCGCGGCGGGGACTGGAAAGGGGAGTGCATTGGCCGCAACGCGATCGCGAACGGGCATGACCACTGGTCGCTCCCGCTCCAGTAGCAAGACGCGCCGGAAGAAAAAGCAGCAGGGGCTGTTCTTCACCCGGTGGGGACGCGCGATCGTCGATTTCCTGCGCGGCATGGTGCCGAGCATCGATATCTCCGACCGGCTGCGACGCGAGATCTTCGGCGTTTCCCTCATCATCCTCGCGCTGCTGACGTCGTGGGCGCTTGGCCGCGGTGAGGGCGACGGCGCGATCATCTCATGGTGGGAGCGAACGCTTCGCGATCTCTTTGGGGATGGCGCGCCGCTGGTGCCGGTGTTCTTCGGGCTGACGGCCATTCGCGCGTTCGCCAATCACGGCAAGCCGGTGCTGTTGTTCCGCCACTACATCGGCGGGGCGATGTTCATCGTCTCGGTACTCGGGCTGATGTCGTTCGACGGGCCGGAGAAGGCGGGAGTCGCCGGCAAGGCGATTGGCGATCTCGTCGAGGGAGGCCTCGGGTTCGTTGCCTCCGGCCTGGTCCTGCTGGCGATCGGCATCGTCTCGGTGTTCCTGCTGGCCGATACCGACATCCAGACGCTCGAGCGTGACATCCGCCGCCTGTGGCCGAAGCGCAAGCCGAAGCCGGCGGCGCCGAAGGAGCAGCAGTATCGCCTGACCGAGCCGCCGGCGAAACCAGCGAAGCGCAAGAAGGCGCCGGTGGTCGAGGCTGAGCCGATTCAGCCGATCATCAATATCCCAAAGCGCGAACCGGCGCCGACCGCGGGCCAGTCGAAGCCGAAGGTCATCAGCGAAGCTCCCGAGCCTGACGTGCCGCTGCCACTCCCCGATGTGCGTCTCCTGAGCTATTACGATCAGGTTGAGCCAGACAAGGGCGAGCTCGAGACCAACGCTCGCGTGATCGAAGAGACACTTCAGAGCTTCAAGGTGCAGGCGCGGGTGCGCGAGATCAACCCGGGGCCAGCCGTGACCCAGTTCGCGATCGAGCCGGGTAACGGCGTCAAGGTGCGCCGCATCAGCGAGCTGCACAACGACCTGGCGCTTTCGCTGGCAGCCCAGTCGGTTCGCGTCGAGGCGCCGATTCCCGGGCAGGCGCGGGTGGGAATCGAGATCCCGAACAAGCAGATCGCCACCGTCGGGCTGCGCGAGGTGCTGGAATCGCGAACGTTTGTCAATGGCAAGTGGAAGCTGCCGCTGCCGCTCGGACGGGATGTCAACGGCCGGGCCGTGGTCGGCGATCTCGCGAAGATGCCGCACCTGCTCATCGCCGGTGCGACTGGCGCCGGCAAGAGCGTCTGTCTCAACGGCATCATCAGCACGTTCCTCATGTACAAGCGGCCGGACGAGCTGAAGATGCTCATGATCGACCCGAAGATGGTCGAGCTGACGGGCTTCAACGGTGTGCCCCACCTGCTCTGCCCGGTCGTGACCGAGATGGAGAAGGTCGTCGGCGCGCTGCGCATGGTGCTGAAGGAGATGAACCGCCGCTACGAGTTGTTCAAGTCGCTCGGGGTGCGGAACATCGATGGCTACCGGAAGAAGACCGCCAGCGACCCGGAAGCCGAAAAGATCCCGTACATGGTGGTGATCATCGATGAGCTGGCCGACCTCATGATGACGACATCGGATGAGGTCGAGACGCTGCTGGCGCGACTGACGCAAATGGCCCGCGCGACCGGCATCCACCTGATCATCGCCACCCAGCGCCCGTCGGTGAACGTGCTCACCGGGCTGATCAAGGCGAACGTGCCGGCACGGATCGCGTTCGCGGTGTCGTCCCAGACTGACAGCCGGGTGATTCTCGACCAGGGAGGCGCCGAGCGGCTGCTGGGGCGGGGCGACATGCTGTACCTGCCCGGTGACGCCGCCAAGCCGGTCCGCATCCAGGGTGTCTTCATCGAGGAGGACGTCGCCGCCATCGTCAAGCACTGGCACGCGGTCTCGCCGGTGCCGCAGTACGACGAGGAGTGGCTCGACCTCCCGACGAACGAGGTCCAGACGGAGAGCGGCGGTTACGACGACAGCGACGACCCGATGATGGAACAGGCGCTGGATGTGATCCGGCGGCAGAAGACGGCGTCGGCATCGATGCTCCAGCGACGCCTGCGGATTGGCTACAACCGCGCAGCGCGGATCATCGAGCAGATGGAGGCGGACGGCATCATCGGTCCGGCCGATGGTGCGAAGGGAAGGCCGGTGCTGGTTGGCTTC
>CBFGRG010000005.1:0-25375 GCA_965651105.1 uncultured bacterium
CAGGACAGTACCGTCGTGCATGTCAACAGTGATGCGCCGGTGGTTGTTGGGCACGATGTCACGATCGGGCACAGCGCCATCGTGCACGGCACGACCATCGGCGACTTCTCGATGATCGGCATGGGATCGATCGTGATGTCGTATTCGCGCCTCGGCAACCATGTGGTGGTCGCGGCGGGGGCGCTGGTGACGGAGCGAACCGAGGTCGAAGATGGCACGGTGATGGTCGGGGTGCCGGCAAAGCCGCGATCCGCGCTTGACGACAAGGCGCAGGCGCACCTCGATGGCATCGCGGGGCGCTACTTGCGCGTCCATGCGCGGCACCGCCAGGCGATCGAAGAAGTTGGGAGACGAGATGAGCATTGACGTGACGCGCGACGGAGCGGTCGCGACGGTGACGGTCAACGCGCCAGAGCGGCTGAATGCCCTGAGCAGCGACATGCTGGAGGGGCTCGCCGCGGCGTTCCGCGAGATCGGTTCGGACGATGCCGTTCGCGCTGTAATCTTCACCGGCGCCGGCGACCGGGCCTTCATCGCCGGTGCGAATATCAAGGAAATGGCGACCAAGAGTCGCGACGAGGCGCTAGAGTTCGGTCGTCTCGGGCACGCGGTTGCCAGTGCGATCGAGTCGTTGCCCCAACCGGTGATCGCGGCGGTCAACGGGTTCGCGCTAGGCGGCGGTAGCGAGTTGGCGCTGGCCTGCGACATCCGGCATTGTTCGGAGAACGCCGTGTTTGCCCAGCCGGAGGTGCAGCTCGGCATCCCGCCGGGCTGGGGTGGCACGCAGCGGTTGGCGCGCATAGTCGGGCCCGGATACGCGGCCGAGATGATTTACACCGGCAAGCGGATCGACGCCCAGGAGGCGCTGCGGATCGGACTGGTCAATGCCGTTCATCCAGCGTCCGACCTGATGGACGAAGTGCGGTCGCTCGCCACGTCGATCGCGCAGGCGGGGCCGCAGGCAGTGCGCGCCTCGAAGCGCCTGATCGGCCTGACGCGCGGTTCGAATGCCGCCGGTGCGCTGGCGGAAGAGGCGCGAACGTTTGCGGATATGTTCGAGGGAGATGAGCAGCGAGAGGGCATGGCGGCGTTCGTCGAGAAACGCAAGCCGGCCTTCGCGCAGGGTGTCACAGGGGAGAACGCATGACGATCGTAGTCCTCGTGAAGCAGGTACCGGACATGAACGCCGTCCGGATCGATACGGCTACCGGCAAGGCCCGGTTGACCGGGAAGGCGATGAATTCCTATGATGCCTTCTCGATACAACACGCGCTGACGCTGAAAGAGAAGCTCGGTAGCGAGATTGTCGCCGTGACTGCCGGTCCATCGGCGGCGAAGGATGCGCTCACCCGCGCGCTGGCGATGGGCGCTGATCGAGGCGTACACATCGACCTGAGCGATCAGGATGCGCGCGATTCGCTCGACATGGCGAACGTGCTGGCCGAGGCGATCAAGCCGCTCGACCCAGCGGTTGTGTTGGTGGGTCAGCTCTCCGATGATATCGAAACCGGACAGGTCGGCACGCAGCTGGCCGAAGTGCTCGGCATGCCGCACGTCTCCAGTGTGATGGCCGTCGACGGCGCTGATGGTACCGTCTCGCTTCAGCGTGACACGGAGGGTGGCTACCAGCAGGTGACGGTGCCAACCCCGGTCGTGGTGGTCGTCGGCTCGTCCACGGCGGAGCCGATCTACCCGTCGATCAAGGGCATGATGGCCGCGAAGAAGAAGCCGGTCGACAAGGTCGCCGCCGCGCCGAAGCAGGAGGACCGATTGACCTGGTCGGAGCCGGTTGCGCCGCAGCGCGAGGCCGAAGGGATCATCGTCGAAGGCGAGAGCGCGCAGGATGCCGCGGCGAAGCTGGTGGCGTGGATGAAGGAGAACAAGCTGATCGCCGGATGATGCCAATAGCCAGGCGCATCGACGGAATTGGTTTGAAAGGAATCAGTACATGCCTCAGGGTTCAGGTGTTCTCGTAATCGCCGAGCATGCGGACGGCGCGCTCAGGCCGGTCACGCTCGAGCTTGTCACCTCCGCGCGCACGCTGGCGGACAGCCTCGGCGGTCCGGTCACGCTCGCGGTGCTTGGGAGTGACGTCGACGCGGTCGCGCAGGCAGCGGCGCAGGTGAGCGGCGTCGATGCCGTCGTTACGGCCAGCGATCCGGGCCTCGATCCATTCACCGGGCCGGCGTGGACCGCTGCGGTGACCCAGGCGGTCGCGCAGGTTGCGCCGGCCGTCCTGATTGGTGGAGCGACCACGGCTGGCCGCGACTACATGCCCCGCGTCGCCGCGCGCATCGGGACCGGACACGCCTCCGATGCCGTGGAGGTGTCGGTCGAAGACGGCAAGGTGGTTGCGCTGCGGCCAGTCCTGGAGAGTCGCGTCCAGAGCGCGGTGGCGTTCGAAGGCGATGGCATCGCCACGCTGACGATGCGGCCAGGCTCGACGGCGCGAGCGGAGGCGTCCGGCGGTTCGGCTGAGGTGCGGTCGATCGCGATTTCGCTGAGCGACGCCGATCTGATGGTGAAGGCCGAGGCGCCGGTGGCGCCGGAGGGATCCGCATCGTCGCAGGCGATGAGTACGGCCGAGCGGATCGTCGCTGGTGGGCGCGGGCTCGGCGCACCGGACAAGTTCGCTCTTGTCGAGGAGCTTGCGGCCGAGCTGAGCGCCGCCGTCGCGGCGACCCGGCCGCTGTCGGATGCCGGCTGGCGGCCCCACTCCGACCAGATCGGCCAGACGGGGCAGCAGGTCTCTCCGAAGCTCTACGTCGCCGTCGGCATCAGCGGTGCGGTGCAGCACCTTGTCGGCGTGCAAAATGCGGACTACATCGTCGCGATCAACCGCGATCCCAACGCGCCGATCTTCAAGGTCGCGTCGTTCGGCATCGTCGGCGACCTGTTTGAGGTCGTGCCGGCGCTGATCAGCGAGCTGAAGTCCGCGCAGGCATAATCGCCAGCATGGATCGTACGTAGGGGCCGACCTCGTGTCGGTCCGTTCCTCAGGCAGGAGCACCATCACATGGCGGAAGATCGGCTGGACGCAATCGTGGTCGGCGCTGGGCCCGCCGGTGTCACCGCGGCCCGGGAGATGGCCGCCGCCGGCCTTTCGCCGGTGGTGCTGGAGCGCGGTCAATATCCTGGCGCCAAGAACCTCTGGGGAGGCATTCTCTACCGGCAACCCACCGAGGCGATGATCCCCGGCTTCGAGGAAGAGGCACCGCTGGAGCGCCCGATCATCGAGCAGCGATACATGATGCTCTCATCCGACGCATCGATGACGGCTGCCTACCGCTCGATGCGCTTCGCCGAGCCACCCTACAACGCCTACTCTGCGTTCCGGGGCGAGTTCGATCAGTGGTACGCAGCAAAGGCAGAGGAAGAGGGCGTCGAAATTTACCCCGAGTTCACCGTTACCGACCTTCTCTGGGAGGATGGGCAGGTGGTCGGGGTGACGACCGGTGACGAGGAGGGTGAGCTCTTTGCCAACGTTGTCGTCCTCGCCGATGGCGCCAACTCGCTGCTCGGGCAGAGGGCCGGGTTGCTGAAGGAATGGGAGCCCAGTGACCAGGCGCTGGTCGCCAAGGAGACGCTCCGCCTCGATGCGTCGACGATCGAGGAGCGCTTCAACCTTCCCGAGGGCAAGGGCGCCGCGCTGGAGATTTTTGGCGAGAGTACCTGGGGGATGCTCGGGTACGGGTTCATTTACACCAACAAGGACTCCCTCTCCATCGGAACCGGAGCGCTGCTCTCGGATCTCATCACGAGCGGCCGCAACGTAAACGACATGCTTGACCGATTCAAGGCGCACCCGGCGATCCAGCCCCTGATCCAGGGGGCGGAAATCGAGGAGTACGGCGCGCATCTCATCCCCGAGGGCGGTTACAATCGATTGCCTCAGCTTGTCGGTGACGGCGTGGTGCTGGTCGGTGACGCGGCCGGGCTGGTGAATCCGCTCAATCGCGAGGGTGCGAACCTGGCGATGATGTCGGGCAAGCTGGC
Organism: uncultured bacterium; assembly: GCA_965651105.1. Taxonomy (GTDB): domain Bacteria; phylum Chloroflexota; class Chloroflexia; order Thermomicrobiales; family UBA6265; genus JACCVC01. The sequence continues at coordinate 3,997 of CBFGRG010000005.1, forward strand.
CGGGCAGGCGATCGCTCACGCGACCGAGGAGGAAGATTTCTCCGCGGTTGGGTTGTCGCGCTACCGCGAGCTGCTCGAAGACAGCTTCGTACTCAAGGATCTCTACAAGATTCGCAATATGACCGAGTTCGCACACGAGCGGCCGTGGCTGCTGAATGAGTATCCTGAGCTGATCTCGGAGATCGCACGACGTTACTTGACCGTCGATGGCACGCCGAAGAAGGATGCGCAGCGTGACATCCTGCGGCTGCTCGGCGGCATCCCGAAGAAGCGGTTGATTGGTGACGCGCTCGGCGCACTTCGCGCCCTGGGCGGATGACCCGAAAGGATTCGATGATGGCGACGGTTCTTCGCGTGCAACATGTGAGCATTCCGATTCCGGCGGGCGGGCTCGAAACCGGACGCGCGTTTTACGGCGACAAGCTCGGGTTGCGGCAAATCCCCACGCCGCCGGCGCTCGACGCAAGCCGGATCGTGTGGTTCGCGCTGGGCGATGCCGGCGACGAGCTTCACCTCTTCACTGAAGAGGATGACGTGCGATCGTCAGGGCAGCATTTCTGCATGCAGGTCGATGATATCGATGCCTGGCGGGCGAAGCTGGCCGAGCAAGGTGTCGAGGTGATGGAAACCGAGCCGATCGTCAGCCGGCCGCGGTTCATGATTCGGGATCCGTTCGGCAACCGAATCGAAATCTCGCAGTTCACCGGCGACAACTACACGGACGACCCCGGCGACCTGGCCTAGCCAAAGGAGGCGCGTCATGGTGGACACCGACCAGAAGATCACCTATACCTCGACGCCCGAGCAGATCGCGGCAATGCACTCGAAGTTCGACGAGGCGATCGAGCAGGTCCGTGGCGAGCTCGGCAAGACCTACCCGCTGATCATCGATGGCGAGGAGGTCACTGGCCGCGAGACGTTCGAGGTCCGCGCGCCGGCGAACACCGACACGGTGCTGGGGCAGTTCCAGAAGGCGACCGCGGAGGACGTCGATCGGGCTGTCGCGGCGGCGAAGGCCGCGTTCTCGGCATGGTCGCGGCGTCCGTGGCAGGACCGCGTCGAGATGATCCGCAAGGCGGCTGGTCTCATCCGACAGCGCAAATACCTGCTCTCGGCGTGGCTCATCTTCGAGACGGGCAAGTCGCGCACCGAAGCGATCGGTGAGGTCGAGGAAGGCGCCGACCTGCTGCTCGAGTACGCCCGGCAGGTGGAGGATTCGAACGGCTTCGTCACCCCGCTGGACACGATAGACCCGCGGGAGCAGAACGTCTCGATTCTGCGGCCATTCGGCGTCTGGGCGGTGGTCGGACCGTTCAACTTCCCGCACGCGCTCTGTGCCGGCATGTCCTCCGGCGCGCTGGTGGCGGGCAACACGATCGTTTTCAAACCCGCCAGCGCGACGCCGATCTCCGGGTACGAGATCGCTCGCGCCTATCTCGATGCCGGCCTGCCGGCGGGGGTCGTCAACTTCCTGACCGGTGGTGGCGCGGAGGTCGGCGATCGGCTGACCGCGCACGAGGATGTCGACGGCGCCGTCTTCACCGGCTCGAAGGAAGTCGGTTTCGCGCTCTACAAGGAGTTCGCGACGAACTTCCCCAAGCCGATCATCACCGAGATGGGTGGCAAGAACCCGACGATCGTGACGAAGCACGCCGATCTCGACAAGGCGGCGATGGGCGTGATGCGGTCGGCGTTCGGCTTCTCGGGCCAGAAGTGCTCGGCGTGCTCGCGGGTCTATGTTGAGCGCGACGTGTACGATCCGTTCATGGAAAAGCTGGTCGCCAAGACGAAGGAGCTCGTGATCGGCGACGGGCTGAACAAGGAAACGTTTGTTGGCCCGGTGATCGATGAAGCCGCAGTCAAGCGCTTCAAGGAAGCTGTCGCCGCGGCGAAGAAGGATGGTGGCACTGTTCGCACCGGTGGTGAGCATCTGACGGATGGCGAGTACGCGAAGGGTACCTACGTGGAGCCGACGGTAGTCGATGGACTTCCGCTCGATCACGATCTCTTCAAGCGCGAGCTCTTCCTGCCCTTCGTGGCGGTCGCTCCGGTCGACTCACTTGAGCAGGCGCTCGAAGAGGCGAACGACACTGAATACGGGTTGACGGCCGGAGTCTTCACCGAAGACGAGGGTGAGATCCAGCAATTCTTCGACGACATCGTCGCCGGCGTGGTCTACGCAAACCGGAGTGGCGGGTCGACCACCGGCGCGTGGCCTGGCTGCCAGTCGTTCTGTGGCTGGAAGGGCAGCGGTTCAACCGGAAAGGGTGGTTTGGGCCCGTACTATGTCCAGCAGTTCCTGCGGGAGCAAAGCCAGACGCGGGTGGTCGAGGCTGCCGGCGAGCCGGATCTGACCGTCGAGCAGCGCGGCGAGTAGACTGGCGTACGGAAGTCCGAACGACGAGCAGACCCGCCCTGCAATAGGGCGGGTCTGCCTGTTCTATGCCTTGATCGGCGTCCTGGCGAACTCCCGAATGGCGACCGCGGCACGGTCGAGGGCCTCTGCGAAGATCGTGGGCCGCTGTCCGATGCCGATCCGCAGGTAGCCGGGCAGGCCGAACGCCGACCCCGGCGCCAGCATCACGCCGACGTTCGCCGCGAGGTGCTCCGACAGCGCGTCGGTGTTGTCGAAGCCGTGCACCTTCACCATCGCAAGCAGGCCAGCCTTTGGCTCTGTCCACGAGACGATGTCGTCGTTTTCGGCGAACCACGCGCGCGCCTTTGCCAGGTTCTGCTCCAGGACCGCGTGGTTGCGCTCGCGGACCTTTTCGTGATTGGCGACCGCGATCTGCGCGAAACGGTCGCTGAGCATGGCCGGGCTGAGCGAGATATAGTCGCGCAACTCCCAACATGCCTGCGCCAATTCGGAAGTTCCCGCAAGCCATCCGAGTCGCAACCCGGGCAGGCCGAAGAACTTCGACATCGTGCCGATGCTGACTGCCTTCGGGTAGATGTCGCGCATCGGCGCCGGCAGGGTCGTGCCGCCGGGATGGTCGAGCCATCGGTACGCCTCGTCGGACAGCACCCAGGCATCGACCCGGCTTGCGATCTTGCCGATCCGCTCCAGATCGGCCTGGTTGAGGAGCGCGCCGGTCGGGTTGTGCGGGCTGTTGATCACGATCATCTTCGTGCGGTCGGTCACCAGGGATTCGAGCGCATCGAGGTCGAACCGGAACCCGCTCTCCGGCGTGACACGCCATTCCGATACTTCGCAGCCGAGCGCTTTCGGGACACTGACGAGCTGCTGGTAACAGGGGGTGGTGACAACGACGTGGTCGCCGGCCTCGAGCAGGGCGTTGTAGGTGAGGAAATTCGCTTCGATCGCGCCGGTGGTGACCAGCACGTCGTCTTCGCCGACGTCACGGTATGTGCCCGCGATCGTGCGCCGGAGCTCCTCGGTGCCGCGCGCCTCGCTGTACAGCTGCGGCCTCGCCATTAGGTCTGCGATGACGGCCTCCGGGCGATCGACACCAGCAACCCGAAGCAGGTCGTCGATCGACATCGGGGAGATGCCGCTCTCGGTGATGTCGTGGGTCACGTTGAGCTCCCACGTCGTCATCCAGCGCTCCAGGGCGAACGTTTCGATCTTCATTCTGGTTGATCTCCTTGAGACGGGTCGACACCAGGTGCCGGAGCGCTGCTACCGGCGCAGGCCCCAGGCGTTCCAGCGGCGGCGTGGCGGTGCGTAGGTTGGGACGATCAGGGCGGTTGCCAGCAGGCTGATGATGCTGGCGCCGGCCCCGATCTGCAAGAGGAGCGCGACGTCGTACGAGTCGAGAATCTGAATCGCGATGATCGGGGAGAAGGCGGTGAAGATGGTGATGATGCCGCTCACCGCGTGGGAAAGGTCGCGCGTGCCCGGCGACGTGATCGAGCGGATATATGCGACGTGACCGGTGCGTATGAGCTGGTAGCTCACGCCGAGCGCGAGCGCGGCGGCCACCGCACTCCAGTCGCGCCACGTCTCGGAGGGGTTCCGCTCGGATACGACCGAGGCGCCGAGCACGTCGCCCGCGAAGGCGACGATGATGAACGCCAGCGCGTGGAAGAACCCGGCTGCGATGAAGACTCCGCGGACGTTCGAGGGCTTGAAGGCCCGCGTGGCCACGATACGAGCGAGGGAGTCGCCGACTGCGAAAGCCAGCACGGCGCCGCCGATCCATGCCACACCTGGAGAGATCAGCGTGATCACCCCCACGAGCAGGAACGGGTCGGCGAACCGGGCGATTCCCTCGATCAGGCGATAGCCGGCATAGCGCATCAACGGGCGATTGGCGAGGATTCCCGGCCACTGGAGGGTTGGCATCGGGCGGGCGGGATGCGGAAGCTGGGTGGCGAGGATGGTGGGATAGTGGGCGAGCCATGCCCCGGCGGTTGCCAGCAGCGCGCCGCCGACTACGGTCCTGGCGAGCAAATCGTCTGAGCCCATGCCTCCGGCTTCGAACAGGCGCCAGACCATGAGGCCGGCGAGCAGGGTTCCCGTTAGGGCTGGCAGGATGCCGCCGATGGAGGCCGAGGCTGCGCGCCGAAATTCGTGCCCCTGCTCGCCAATTCGCATCAAATTCATGCCGGGAATGGTCAGCAGCAGGTAGGCAATCGCCGTGAGCCGCAGGAGGGAGCTGTCTCCCAGCCCGTCAGCCCCGAGCCCGGCCATGATCGCGACGAGGAAGCCGATTGCCTGAGCGGCCAGCAGGCTGACGATGACAGTGCGGGAGGTATCGGGCCTCGCAGCCACGAAGCTGCCGACCGGACCGGTCAGGCCGGAAGCGATGCCGGCGAAGATGGCGTAGATCGCGATTTGTCCGGGTTCGCCGCCGAGCAGGTAGGCCAGCACCGGCAATGTCACGATCGGATGGATCAGCATCGCGGCGGCGGAAGCCAGCACGCGGGAGGCGGGATAGCGGGGCGAGGAGACCTGGTTGAGAAAGGGCAGCGCGGGAAACGCGTCGATCATTCGGTACTCCGAAGCAGGGAGGGGATGCGGTCGCCAGGTGGCGTCGCTTCGTCACGGGTGAAGTTTATCCCACCGTTGCCGCTATGGCGCGGCGATCCAGGGTGCAAGGGTGTCAAGCGCACGGCGGGCAGCGTCGACCTCCCGAGCGGCATCGAGCGAGACCGCCTCCCAGCCAGCTCCGGCCGGCGTGTCCTCAACGTGCACCGTCAGGCCGGGACGGACCTCGGTGCCGCCGGCACGTTTGGCTCCCGCCCAGCCGACCACCTCGGCACCGCCAACTCCGAGCGTTTCGATCGCGGTTCGCCAGATCGGGCGAGCCGGCTCGGCATCGATCGTGAGCACGCCGCCGTCGTGGAGCCACACCGCGCCATCCCCATCGCTCGTCACCGGCACGATGTCGAACTGGCTGGACCCGTGAAGCTCACGGTCCAGCTCGGCACGGATCTTGGCGTACGTGGCCGGGATCATCTCCGGAATCACCATCGTGCCGGCGAGAATCGGCATGAAGTTTGCATCGCCCTGCCAGCGAGGCACGACGTGCTGGTGCAGGTGCTCCGCGACGCCGGCGCCGGCAACGGACCCGAGATTGAGACCAATGTTGAAGCCGTCGCAGGCAAGATCGCGCCGGAGCGCCGCCAGCACGCGCGGCAGCAGCGTGGCCATCTCCACCAACGTCGCCTCGTCCAGCTCGTCGAGATCGGCGGCGTGGGTGTTCGGCACGACCATGACGTGCCCGGTGTTGTACGGGAAGAGATTCATGATCGCGAACGCGTGCTCGCCCCGGTGCAGGATGAGCGATTCGACATCGTTGTCGCGGGCGAGACGGTTGCAGAAGATGCAGCCATCCTCTTTCGCGCCGCCCCCGATGTAGCGCATGCGCCACGGGGTCCAGAGGCGGTCGCGGTGAGGGGATTCGTGCGGATTCATGGGGTCCTTCGGGAGAGCCGTGCGACGGCCGAAAGTCGGGGGCTGTTTCCCCGATGGTACTATGACGAGAGTTTCGGACTGTCCGGAACCATCCATCCAAACAGAGCGCTCATGATGCAGACCAACGTGCCGGGCAAGCCCGACGGCCAGGCTGCCGATCCGGTTTCGCCGGTCATCATTCCTCATCCAGAACGACGCCTCTCGCGCGGAATGCAGCTCGCACTTGTCGAGCGATCCGCGACACTGGTGCTCGATGTCGCCAGCGTGTTCCTCGCGTTTTGGCTTGGCTACCTTGTGCGCTACCGGCTGGAGGTCGGCGGCCCGATCGCTTTCTGGGCCGACGAGCCGTTTTCGCGTTTCCTGCCGCCCGCGCTGGTGGCGATGGCACTCACTCCAATCGTCTTCGCGGTGCGTGGGGTGTACCGGCTGGATCACGTCGGTGGCCTGCTGGACACCGCCGAGGCGGTGATCGGCGGATTCACCACCTCGATGGCCGGCGTGGTGATGCTCGCCTTTTTCTTCCGGTTTCAGCCCTCACGCATCGTCTTTCTCTACGCGTGGGCGATCGCCATCGTGCTGATGCTCTCTCATCGATGGTTGCTCGCTGCTGGCCGGCGCTTGCTGTGGCGAGCCGGCGTCGGTGTGGATCGAGTACTTGTCGTCGGCGACGGGGAGGCGGCCCGGCGGGTGATGCAGGCGATGTTCAGCGAGGCGCATCTCGGCTATCGACTGGTCGGGTTTGCAAGCGATACCGAGGGAAGCGACCGGCTCAACGTGGCAACGGAAACGGGGACGCTGGTGTCGCCGCGCCTGGGGACGACCGACGAGGTGGGGGAGCTGGTGCGCCGTCACCGCGTTGATGAGGTGATCATCGCGCCCGGCGGTCGCACCACGACCTCCGCCCGGGAGATCATCAGCGCCTGCCGGGCGCAGGTCGTGAAGTTTCGGCTGGTGCCGGATGTCGTCCAGTTCTCGCAGGATCGCGCCTCGCTGGACGAGATCGCCGGTATCCCGCTGATCGGCATCAGTGACGCTTCGATTCGCGGGTGGAACGCGGTCGTCAAGCGCATCGTCGATTTCGTCGTCGCGTCGGTGGTGCTGTTCGTGGCGGCGATCCCGATGGGCATCATCGCGCTGCTGATCCGGCACGACTCACCGGGTCCGATTCTGTTTCGGCAGGTTCGTGTCGGCAAGAACGGCAAGCTCTTCACCATGCTGAAGTTCCGTTGCATGGTCGAGGACGCGGAGGAGCAGCGGGAAGCGTTGATGCGCGAGCATGGCACCTCGGACCCACGGCTGTTCAAGCTGGAGGACGATCCGCGCCTCACCAGAGTCGGCAAGCCCTTGCGGAGGTTGTCGCTGGACGAGCTGCCGCAATTCATCAATGTGCTGCGAGGCGATATGAGCCTCGTTGGGCCGCGCCCACCCATTCCCGAAGAGGTGGCCACCTACGACGATTGGCATCTCCAGCGCCTGCTGGTGCAGCCGGGTTTGACTGGTCTGTGGCAGGTCAACGGCCGCTCGCGCCTGACGTTCGACGAGATGGTGAGACTCGACCTCTACTATGCGGAGAACTGGTCTCCGTGGCTCGATACGAAGATCCTGCTCCGCACGATTCCGGCGGTCCTGGAGGGGCGGGGGGCATGGTGACGAGCGGTCCCGAGAGCCCCGCTGTGACCAACGGAAGGGATGTCGTCGCGGCGATCCGGCGCTGGTGGTGGCTGATCCTGCTCGCTCTGGTGCTGTCGGTGGCGATTGGATGGCTGTTGACGCCAAAGCCGGCATGGACGACGTCATTCCGGGCGACGGTGCTGATCCCTGGCGACACGGAGGACACCGGTAGCGCCGAACGGCCGGAGCTGATGGTGCTGGACGACCTCGGGCCGTTCGTCGGGAGCTGGGCGTTCGCCGAAGCGGTCGCACACGAGCTCGACACAGACCCCGGCGAAATCGATGGCATGATCTCCGGATCGCGCTACAGCCGGGTCGCGACGGTGTCGGTGTCGGGAGATGACCGGGACCGGGTGCTGGAGGTAGCGCAGGCCGCCTCCGAGGTCTTCCCGGAGCAGGTGAACGCCTTCCTGGTCGCACCGGGCGCGGAAGCGGCGACGGTGCAGGTGATCGACCCGCCTCGCGAGGCAACACGCGACACGATGATGCGGTGGGTGCGGGTTGCGGCGATCGGCCTCCTCGGCGCGACCGCCGCGACAGTGGTGATCGTCCTGTTCGCGCCTGCTCGCCGAGGCGCAGCCCCGTAGCGGCGATACTACGCTGCGTTCAGCAGATTTCAGGGCATTACGAATCGAGCGAGGCGAGGTCGGGCAGGTAGGGCCTGGCGTTGAGCTCCGCGAGGTCGGCGTTGATGACGTCGAGCGGTTCGATGCCCTTCGCGCGGAGGACGGTGCCGACCAGCCCGATCGTGTCGTGAAGCAACGCCGCTGTTGACCCTGAGGTCGCATCGCCGATCTCTTCGGCGCGGGCGCGCAGGAGTCGTGCGAGGGTCGATGCATCCGGCGAATCACCCCCCGTGACATCGAGGGCGCGATCGGGGCGGATTTGCTCCCAGCTGTACCCGCTCCACGTACTGGAGCAGGCGATCCAGTAGAGCACCTGGCCCCCTTCGAGCTCGAGGTCTTCCTCGACCGTGCCGTGGCGATGTGTACCGTCGAGCACTCCGGCGAGCTCACGCAGCTCGTCGGCGACGCGAGGGGTGCTCTCGTCGCGGTCCGAACGCAGGCGTCGCGACGTGCCGGATTCCGCCGCCAGGTCGTGATCGCGCAGCCACTCGTAGGCCGCCCACCACTTCCTCGTTTGCGTGGCGAGGCCGCGCGGCTCGCCGGACCCGGTGTAGACGTCGAGCGGGTCGAAGACGCGATCACGCACGATGTGAAGCGAGTTGTCGGCGTCCAGGCGGCGGTAGTAGCAGGTAGCGTAGCCGTCGTGGCAGACCGCGCCTTCCTGATCCACCTCGATCAGGAGGCTGTTGAGGTCGCAGTTGACGCGAATCTCGCGAACGTGCTGCACATGTCCCGATGTGCCACCCTTCTTCCAGAGCTCCTGGCGGCTACGGCTCCAGAAGTGCACCCGCCCGGTTTCGCGCGTCTTGTTGAGAGACGCTTCGTTCATGAAGCCGACCATGAGCACGTCGCCCTCGCCAGCGTCGACAATCACCGCAGGGACCAGGCCGTTCTCATCGAAGCGGAGGGGCAGGGGGCGGTCAGGCATCGGGATCGACCGCCCGAACCGGGAGACCGGCCGCCGCCAGGTCCCGCTTCACGTCGGCAATGCGAAGCTGACCGAAGTGGAAGATCGTCGCCGCAAGCACCGCGTCGGCCCGGCCCGGCTGCAATGCTTCCACCATGTGCTGGCTGTTCCCCGCACCGCCGGATGCGATGAGGGGGATGTTGATGGCCGTGTTGACAGCTTCCAGCAGGGGCGTGTCGTAGCCATCCCCGGTGCCATCGCGGTCCATCGATGTCAGGAGAATCTCGCCGGCTCCACGCTCCTCCGCCTCGGCCGCCCAATCCACCACCGAGCGGCCGACCGGGGTCCTGCCACCGTGGGAATAGACCTCCCAGCGACCACGTTCCGGATCGTGGCGGGCATCGATCGCGACGACGATGCACTGGGCGCCGAACGTCTCCGCGCCACGGGTGATGAGCTCGGGATCGGATAGCGCAGCGGAGTTGATCGAGACCTTGTCGGCACCGGCGCCGAGGATATTCCGCATGTCCTGAACGGAGCGGATGCCGCCACCGACGGTGAGTGGGATGAACACCTGATCGGCGGTGCGCCGAACGACGTCGATCATCGTGTCGCGGCTGTCGGATGTCGCGGTGATATCGAGAAACACCAGCTCATCCGCGCCCTCGCGGTTGTACACGGCGGCCATCTCGACAGGATCGCCGGCGTCGCGAAGATCGACGAACTGGACGCCCTTGACGACGCGACCATCGGTCACGTCGAGGCATGGGATGACGCGGGTGGCCAGACCGGTGGCTGTGATGTCAGGCATGGGAGGTTTCCTTCAGGAGCTTGGCAAGGTCGATGCGGCCATCATAGAGCGCGCGGCCGATGATGACGCCGCTGACGCCGGTGTCGCGCAGGCCGAGCACGTCGTTGTCGGAGCCGATGCCACCGGATGCGATCACCCCGGCGGAGGTCGCATCGACCATCTGGCGCAGCGCGTCGACGTTGGGCCCCGTCAGCGTGCCGTCGCGGCGAATGTCGGTGAAGATGATGTGCCGTACCCCGGCGTCCCCCATCATCCGAGCCGTCTCGAACGCATCGGCATCGGTCTGGGTTTCCCAGCCGGACGTCGCGAGTTTGCCGTCGCGGGCATCGAGTCCGACCGCGATGCTGTCGCCGTGCCGGGCGACAGCGTCGATCACGACCTTGGGGTCCGTGACGGCGATCGATCCGAGGATGACTCGATCGATGCCGCTGGAGAGCAGGGCATCAATCGTCTCGAGCGAGCGGATGCCGCCACCGAGCTGGATTTTGCAGGTGACAACCTCCCGGATGCGGGCGATGGAATCCCGGTTGGCGGCTTCGCCTGAGCGGGCACCGTCAAGATCGACGATGTGGATCCACTTGGCGCCGGCCGCTTCCCAGCGCCGCGCGGCGTCGACGGGATCGGCATCGAACGCCGTCTCGCGGTTGAAGTCTCCTTCGACGAGCCGGACCGCCTTGCCGCCGCGGATGTCGATCGCGGGGTAGAGAATCACTGACGTTCCACCTTCCTGACGAGCCGCAGCCATTGATCCAGCAGCGCGATTCCGGAATCGCCACTCTTTTCGGGGTGGAACTGCGTGCCCCAGATCGTTTCGCGGGCGACCACGCTCGGGAAGGTCACGCCGTAGTGGGTCCGGGCAGCGATGTCGGCTGGGTCGTCGGGCTGGACGAAGTAGGAGTGGACGAAATAAACCTCGGCGGGTGGTTGGTCGGCGAAGGGGCCGTTGTCGGTGAAATGCGCGGTGTTCCAGCCCATGTGAGGCACCTTCCGGCTGGCCGGCAGCCGGACGCAGTTGCCGGCCAGCAGGCCGAGACCAGTGGTTGGACCCTCCTCCTGATCGCCGAACAGGAGCTGCATGCCGAGGCAGATGCCGAGCAGCGGCGTGCCGGCCTTGGCCGTGTCGGTAATCGCGTCGGCGATCCCGGTCGTGCGAATCTGGTCCATCGCCGCGCGAGCGTTGCCGACTCCGGGAAACACGACTGCACGCGCGCTCTCGATCAGCTCCGGATCGCCGGTGATGATCGGTTCCTGGCCGAGGTGCGCAAGCGCCCGCTGGATCGAGCGCAGATTTCCAGCACCGTAGTCGACGATCGCGATCATGCGAGTAACCCCTTCGTCGAGGGCACGCCGGCTCCTTCGGTGCGTCGAATCGCTGTGCGGAGCGCGACTGCGCCGGCCTTGAAGATTGCCTCGGCGGCGTGGTGGCTGTTGCGGGCACGAAGCAGGTCGATATGGACCGTCAGGCCGGCGTTGACGGCGAGGGATCGCCAGAATTCCTCCACGAGGCTGGCGGCGAAGTCGCGGCCGATCACAGCCTCGGGGAAGTCGGCGTGGTAGTCGAGGAACGGGCGGCCGGAGCAATCGATCACGACACGGGCCAACGCCTCATCGAGCGGCGCGTAGGCGAATCCGTATCGGTCGATGCCGGTCCGGTCGCCGAGCGCCTGCTTCAGCGCCTGTCCGACGGCAATGCCGGTGTCTTCCACGGTGTGGTGCGGGTCGATATCGACGTCGCCGGAGGCATCGACGGTCAGGCCGAATCGACCGTGGCGGGCGAGCGCATCGAGCATGTGATCAAGGAACGGCACCCCGGTTGTGATACTGATCTCCCGGGAGCCGTCGAGGTCGAGCCGGACAGTGATGTCGGTTTCGTTCGTCTTGCGGCTGACTGAGCCGGTGCGTTCGGTCACGCGGTTACCACTCTTTCGCTGGGGCGGGTGAGCTCCCGCTGGACGATGTCGATCAGGCGATCGTGATGCTCGGGCAGCCCGATCGAGATGCGAATGCAGTGACGCAGATCGCCGCTGCCGTAACCACGAACGAGTAGCCCTTCCCGTGCGAGTGCTTCGACCACTGGCCGGGCGTCGTCGACCGGTAGCTCGACCAGCAGGAAGTTGGTCGCCGATGGAGAAACGTGCACGCCTGGCAGCGCGTCAAGTGCCTCCGCGAGGCGCTCTCGCTCGGCGATGATGCGGGCAGCGTTGGCACGTAGATGATCGAGGTCGTCCAGCGATGCGATCGCCACGGCCGCTGCCGGTGCTGAGACGTTGTAAAAGGCCGGCGCGGCGCGTCGGAACCACGGCATCAGCGCTTCGGGGAAGATGCCGTAACCAACGCGAAACCCGGCGAGCCCGGCGAACTTGCTCATCGTTCGGAGCGTGATCACGTTGTCGTACGTCAGTGCGAGATCGGTGTGGTCGACGCCGGCGAACTCCGCATAGGCCTCGTCGATCGCGACGAGACAGTCGACCGATTCGATCACCCGCACGATGTCGTCACGCGAGAAGAGGGTGCCGGTCGGGTTGTTCGGGTTGCAGATCAACACGAGCCGAGTGCGGTCGCTGGTTGCGTCGATGATCGCGTCGACGGGAAAGGCGAACTTCGGAGCGGGTCCGAGCGGAACATCGGTCACGGTTGCGCCGTGAAGCTCGAAGAGATCGCGATAGACGCCGAAGGTCGGCTCGCTGATGATCACCTCGGTACCCGGCTCGGCGATCGTCATGGCAAGGGTATTGATGACGTCATCGAGCCCAGCGCCGACAATGATGCGATCGGGGTCGACGTCGAGATACCGGCCGAACGCGGCGCGAAGTGGCGCCTGGTCGATCTCGGGATAGGTGTTGCCGGTTCGGAAGGCGTCGAACGCGGCCTGCGCCTTTGGAGAGAGGCCGAACGGCGACTCGTTCCAGTTGAGACGCACCGGCTCCTTTCCGCCGGTGTCCGGCTCGTCACGATGGTAGGCCCCCTCCGGCTCGATGTGGCGTCGGATCACGCGCGACGGTGAGAGCGGCATGGTGGACCTCCTCAGAGCAGCAGTTTGTCGAGGGAGCTGACGAGAATCTCGCTGGCGCCGGCAGCGCGGAGCTCCTCGATCTTGTCCCAGAAGTCTTCTTCGCGAATGGCGGTATGGACGGCGTACCACCCTTCGTCCGCCAGTGGCACGATGGTCGGCGCCTTGAGTCCCGGAATCACCTCGCGAATCGCCGGCAGCGAGTCTTCGTACGCGTTCATCATCACGTACTTGTATTGCTGCGCCGCCTCAACCGCGTTGATGCGGAGAAGGAGCCGGTCGATGTTCTGGCGGCGAACCGGGTCGGCCAGTGCGTCGCGATTGGCGATGAGCACCGCCTCCGATTCGAGGATGGAATGGATCGGGCGAAGATCATTGAGCTGGAGTGACGATCCTGTCGCCGAGAGATCGACGATTGCGTCGGCGATCTGGAGCGCTGGGGTGATCTCGACCGAGCCGCTGACCGGGATGATTTCCGGGTTGCCGCCGATCGAATTGAAGTAGCGACGTGTCGACGACGGGTAGCTTGTGGCGATGCGGCTGTGGTTGAGCTCGGCCGGATCCGAGATGCCCGACTCGTTCGGCACGGCGATGACGAGCTCGCAGTAGCCGAAGCCGAGCGGTCTCACGATCTCGACGTCGGCTTCGAACTCGTGCACCAGGTTGTGCCCGACGATGCCGAGATCGACGGTGTTGCGGGCGACGTATCCGGGGATATCGTCGTCGCGAGCGAAGAGGAGCGACAACGGAAAGTTGCGTACCGGCGAAAAGAGCCGCTGTCCGTAGCTTTCGAAGCTGAGCCCGATCTGGTGAAGCAGGGACATCGAATGCTCGGTCAAACGACCCTTGCGCTGGAGAGCGAGCTTGAGCATCGTGCCATCAGTGAAGAGCGATCGGGCGGAGGTCATCTGTCGGTTGGCTTTCCGGTCGTGGAGCGGCGCCTGTCAAGGCGGGATGCCGCGGAATGGTGGGCTTCCGCGGCTCTTGTACCATGCTTGTGAACCCTTGCACAACCCTTGTCGGCATGGAGCGTTGGGCCGCCGAGGGATGGCCCCGGTCAGATGTGCCGGCGGCCAGTTTGCGGGTCGGGCGGATGAAAGGCGATGTCGATCGCGGCCCAGATCATCAGTGAGAACGGATATCCGAACAGCGGCAGCCCGACGGCGAGCGTGACGCCAATGATCTGCATCTCCAGCACCGAGAGGCCTGACCAGACGATCAGGCTGATGACGGTCACCGTGGCGATGATTGCCGTGGCGACGAGATTCACCGGGTAGGAGCCGAGAAAGTAGCCGTCCTCGTATGCGTAGGTGATGCCGCAGGTGGGGCACTGGTCCTTGAGCGAGAACCAGCTGTTGAAGATGTTGCCGTGGCCGCAGTAGGGGCAGTGGAGCAGCAGTCCACGACCGGCCGCGACCAGGAACCGCCAGCCGGGGGATTCGGGAAGGTCGATCAATTCAGGACGTAACTGGACGGCACTCATGCTCTGCGGATTCTCCCGGGATCGCTCGGACGAGTTGCTGCGACTCGCCTCACACTTCCTCTATTGTAGTCGTCCGCTGCGGCGCCGGCCCTTGCGGACAGTGCCGCCGGGCACGTTTGCCGAAATCAGGCCAAACGCCAGGCGCGGAAACCGGAAGTGTTGCTTGCTGCTCGCCGACCTGGCTTGGGTTCGGGCGCACCACAACGGCGGAATGGGAGGGGATGGCGGGAGACCTCCGAATGGCGCTTGGCAATTTACATTGGCCGATTCAACGCTTGCCGTCTGGCCGGTCTCCCGCGTTCGCCGCAGTGGTGGTACAGTGCTGACAGGCAACACAAACTGGTGGCCGGAGGTTGCGCTCGCTGCATCGACCCCCGGTGCGACAGGCAACGGGAGAGTGGTCGGTGCTGGCGAAGGTTTTCAGCTGCGCGGTCGTCGGTGTGGATGGCGTGCTCGTCGAAGTCGAGGTAGATGTCAGCGGAGGCGCCAATCCCGGCGTGATCGTCGTGGGCTTGCCCGACGCCGCCGTGCAGGAAAGCAAGGACCGTGTGCGAGCGGCGATCCGGAACTCGGGTGGGCGGGTGCCGCACGGTCGGGTGACGGTCAATCTTGCCCCGGCCGACCTCAAGAAGGCCGGTCCCACCTACGATCTCCCCATCGCCATCGGGATCCTGATGTCGTCTCACCAACTGCTGGCGCCGCTCGACGACGCGTTGCTGGTTGGCGAGATGTCGCTCGACGGCGTGCTGCGGCACACGCCGGGCATTATCTCGATGGTGTCGGTGGCCGAGGCAAAGGGGCTGAAGCGAGCATTCGTCCCCGCGATCGATGCGGGGGAAGCGGCGCTGGTGGACGGTATCACCGTCTACCCGGTCCGGAACCTGGCCGAGCTGGTGCGTCACCTGCAAGGGTTCGAGGCGATCACGCCGGTTGAGACAGTGACGTCGATCCCGGACGCGGGGGATTCCGGCGCGCTGGTCGATTTCGCCGACATTCGTGGGCAGGAGCATGTCAAACGCGGCATGGAGGTCGCGGCGGCGGGGTCGCACAACCTGATCATGACCGGTCCTCCGGGGGCGGGGAAGACGCTCCTGGCCCGGTCGATGCCATCGATCCTGCCGGCGATGCGTCTCGAGGAGGCGCTGGAGGTGACGCGAATTTACAGCGTCAAGGGCCTCCTGCCGAGCGAGCGGCCGCTGGTGACACACCGGCCATTTCGCTCCCCGCACCACACGACGAGCCACGCCGGGCTGGTGGGAGGTGGATCCTGGCCGCAACCGGGCGAGATCAGCCTCGCGCATCGGGGCGTGCTCTTTCTCGACGAATTGCCCGAGTTTTCGACGCAGACGCTGGAGGTGCTGCGGCAGCCGCTGGAGGACAAGCAGGTGACACTGGCACGGGCATCCGGAACGATCACCTTTCCGGCGAACGTATCGTTGGTGGCGGCGATGAACCCATGCCCGTGCGGCTATTTCGGGGATCTCACTCGTCCCTGCAGCTGCTCATCCTCGGCGGTCACGCGCTACCAGAAGCGCATAAGCGGGCCGCTGCTGGATCGGATCGATATTCATCTGGAAGTGCCGAGG
Source organism: uncultured bacterium (assembly GCA_965651105.1). GTDB lineage: Bacteria > Chloroflexota > Chloroflexia > Thermomicrobiales > UBA6265 > JACCVC01. The sequence goes on from CBFGRG010000005.1 coordinate 19,972, forward strand.
GTCGACTACGAGCAGCTGACCGACCGGCGCGCGGGAGAGTCGTCGGCCGAGGTTCGGGTCCGGGTTGAGGAGGCGCGGGATGTCCAGACGGCCAGATTCGCGGGTTCCGAGCTGCGGACGAATGCCGACATGGGTCCCGGGGAAATCCAGCATTACGTCCAGCTCGACAGCGCCAGCGACCAGTTGCTGGCGGCGGCGGTCCGCCAGCTTGGACTGTCGGCCCGGGCATATCACCGGGTGCTGAAGCTGTCGCGAACGATCGCGGATCTGTCGAAGTCGGATGCCGTGACGTCGGCGCACGTCGCCGAAGCGCTTCAGTACCGTCCTCGTCACGCGGAGATGTGACCCCTGGTTCGCGTCGTCAGGAGCGGATCGCGTCCGGATTCTCGGTGCCTATGCCGGCACCGAAGGCGTGTCGAGACGCTGGGCGAGCTCGTCGAGATGGGCGGTTACCTCCTCGACCCACTCGGCGTCCTTGATCGAGGCGAGGTTGGCTTCGACCATGTCCCGGGAAGCCTGGAAGCAGGCGCGAGCAAACGCTCCACCCACCCGCGCGTCGGAGCGAAGATGCGGGTTCCCGTGCGCTTGCACCGGTCCGAGCGCCTCGTTGAGCTCGACGGACGCTTCGCACATCGCCATCGGCACCCCCGCAGCCTTCTTGAGCGCGTCCTGCATGGCGACTCGGCGAATCGACTTTTCCTCGTCATCGCGCTTCGGCAGGTCAGCGGCGTTGCGGTAGCCCTGATAGACCTTCTCATCCTCCCTGGCCAGCTCGATAAACCGCTCGCGCAGCGACGCCAGCTTCCGCTCGGCGTCGCGGAGCTCGTCGGCATGGTCGCTGCTGTCGATGTCGGTGAGCGAGAGTGCCATTTCGCCGAGGGCGCTGCCGAGCGCGCCGACAATACCCGACGCGCTGCCACCACCTGGCGTCGGCTCCGGCGCGGCGAGCGCGGAGAGATAGTGGCCGATAGCGCGATCCGACACTGATCGGGGAAGGTCTTCAGACATCCTGGGGCATCTCCCTGGCGAATTCTGCGGTCAACTCATCGATGAAGCGATTCTCGTCGTCGAACTCCATGCGGTAGGCATTGTCGTCGCCGGTCGGGGCGGGGGGAATGATGAATCGCACCCAGCCTTCCTCCGCGCCGCGGGACAACAGCTCGGTGACGCGGGCTTCGAACCTGTTGTAGCTGATTTCCACACCCAGTGCGCGGTGGTATCGCTCGCCCATGCCGTTGCGCGTCCAGATCATGCGAATGATCTGCCGGTGTTTTGTGTAGATCTCCGAGGTCGAGAGCTCGTTCGACATCAGGCCGCGGACGATTGCCTGGTACTTGCCGATAGGACGGAGCTCCCCCTCACAGACGGGGCAATGGCCGGATTCCGCTTCGTGGTGGCGGTAGCTGCGACGGCAGGTATCGCACCAGAGATACGTGTTGGGATCGTTCGACGGCATGATTCAGTCCGTGGTGGAAATGGCAACGGCCCGGTCGTGCAATGCGCACAACCGGGCCGTTTGTCGTCCAGCGGCGCGATTGCTACTGGCGCATGGTCTTCGGCTCGCGCTGGTCGGGGTGACCACCGTAGCCAACATTGGCGGCGGCAGGCTGCTCGCCGGAGCGGTCCGCCCACTTCTGCACCAGGTGGGTGATGTAGATGCCGCCGAGCATCATCGTGACGGCAAGGTAGAGCTCAACGGATTCAGCCAGCGTGCCGAAGACGAGTGCAAGGTTGGAAACGAGCATCGATGTCCTCCTTCGTTACCCCTCGATGATGAGGGTACCTTCCATGCCGGATTCACGGTGGCCCGGGATCGAGCAGTAGAAGGTGTATTCGCCCGGCTCGGCATCCTCCGGGATGGTGACCATGACGGTGTCGGTCGATCCGGCCGGGAGCGGCTCCTGGATCCCGAACTCGTCAACGACGAAGTCATGCTCGAGACCACCGCTGGGGACGACGGCAATGGTGTCGCCCGGCTGAACGGTGATCTCGTTGGTGCTCCACGAGAACGGATCCTGCGCCTCGACCGTCGTTGCCGCATCACCGCCATCGGCGCCGCCCTCAGGGCTTGCCTCGGCTCCGCCGTCGCCCTCGTCCTCAGGGGCCGGAGTGGGAGGGGGAGCCGTCGGGTATAGCGGCGGCGCTTCCTCGACATGGTCGCAGTATTCGAGCAAGTCTCCCGCGGTTGGCGTCCCCTGCGCCTCGGCATCGCACTGGGCCTGAGCGGCGGATTCGCCCGTCTGCTGAACGGCCTGGTTGTAGACGTAGTCCCAGTCGGCGTTCAGGATCATGTAGACGAGATCGTTGATCTCCTGGACGTTCAGCTCGGTGCCGAACGCAGGCATAATCTTCTCGGGATTCCACGTTTCGGCCGGCACGCCGTAGGTGATGCGGAAGTGGGCCCAATCCTCTGCCGCCTGCTGGTCGGCGGGATTGTCGGACTGGTAGTTGACGACTCTCTGCTCTTCCGGAATTCCGGCGCCATCCTGGTTCAGCGGCGCCCCGATGCGGCCGGTCGTACCGCTCTCACTTTCAGGGTCAGCCTCGGCGCGTCCGGTGCCGTCCGGCGCGTGGCACTGGAGGCAATACTGGATGTACAGGTCGGTGCCGCGCTCGATCGCAATGTCCTGCTGCTCGGTCGACTCGCTGTCGCGGCGATCGGGCTCACGCGCGATGTAGACGGTGAGCACCGTCGCCAGCGCCACCAGTCCGACCATCACGACTGTCGCCAGCTTTTGTACAGCTCCCACTGCTGCTCTCTCCTCGGGTGTGTGCCGCTTCGGCGAATGCGACAGTCGGATCTAGGCCGGGTAGGGCGTCGCGTCTTCCGGCGAGTACTCGTCGCGGACGATCAGCACGCTCGGATTGGTATCCACCGTGACGCTGCCGTCATCGTGTACCTCGACCGGCATTGCGTCCAGCGCGCGAGGCGCCGGCCCGGACACCCGACTGCCGTTGTACTCGTAAACCGAGCCGTGGCACGGGCAGATGAACTCACCCGACCCGGAGATCCAGGGCACCGTGCAACCGAGATGCACACACTTCCACCAGAGCGCCTCCACCCCGTCATCGGTGTGAACCAGGTAGAACTGTCCCGGAGTCCAGCGGAACGGCTCGCCTCGCACGTCGGGCACATTCTCTGCCGCTACCGTGATTCGCGTGCCGAAGGCGCCGGTCTTGTTCGGCCAGAGCAGGAGCCCAAAGGCGCCGGCGATCTGGGCGACAACGATCCCGACCGCCCCAAGGGTCGCGTTGCGGGTGAACGAGCGGCGTGAGGAGAGCTTCTTCGCCTTTGTCTCGCCGTTCGCTGACTGGAGCGCCTCCACGAGGCCGAACGCCTTGGTGGCCAGCCAGCCGCCGGCGAGGCCTGCGAGCGTGCGTACCAATGGAGTCATGGGTCGATGGTCCTTGCCTTTGCCGGCGCGGCAATTGGCCCCGCCGCCAGCTACTGATCGATTGCGTGTCCGACTAGTGATGCTCGAGCGGCAGATCCCAGGGCCACATCAGTTCCTGGCCCGGGCCACGGAAGGATGTGCCGGAGATGGCGAGCACCCAGTAGGCCACAAAGAAGCCGGTGAACAGGGCGATGATGACCTCGCGCCGGGTCGGCCGGAACATGGCATTGACGATGACCACCAGCGCGATGATCGGGATGATCATGATGATACTGGAGAGAAGGACGCCGGTGACGAACTCGGGCACCCCCAGCTCGTCCATCAGGTAGCTGCCGATGCCGAACTGCGTGCCGCGGCCGATCGCCTCATCGAGCAGGATCATGCCGATCAGGACCACCGTGGTGTAGACCGCCGAGAACCCGATGATCTTTCGGCCCTTGGTGGAGGTGCCGAGGATGCCGACGCCGAGCGGGCTGCGATCGATGTACGGGATCGCGGCAATGGCGACGAGTACAACGGTCGGCACGATGACTCCGGCGAGACCGGCGTCCATGTGCAGCAGCATCTCCTGAAGGTTCAGGAAGTACCACGGTGCCTTCGACGGGTTCGGTGTCTGATTCGGATTGGCGCGCTCGAGCAGCGGCGCGTTCACCAGAATCGACAGCGCGGTCAGGATCGCAAGGAAGACAACGGCGCTGACGGCCTCGACGACGACGAGCGACGGCCAGACCATCACCTCGTCTTCAGCGAGGTCGGTGGGTCGGGCCAGGGCGCGGCCGCGAACGAGCTCGAGGAGCTTGCGGCGCTTGGCCTCGTCAATCTGTTGGGCGGCGCCTGCGGGACGATTGGCAATCTCGGCCATGATCGAAGTCCTTCTCTGGAAGCGCTAGCGAACGCGGGTTCGCGGCCTACAGCGGGCCGGAGATGCCGCCGTCCTTGCGGATGCGCCAGAAGTGAACCGCCATCAGGAACGCGGCCACCAGCGGCAGGAAGATCACGTGCAGGGTGTAGAAGCGGATCAGGGTAGCCTGGCCGATCTGGAAGTCGCCAAGCAGGACGCGCTCGACCTGCGGGCCGACGATCGGGGCGGCGCCACCGATCTGGGAGCCGACGGTGATCGCCCAGTAGGCCAGCTGGTCCCACGGCAGCAGGTAGCCCGTGAAGGAGAGCAGGAAGGTGATCACCAGCAGGAGCACACCCACCACCCAGTTGAATTCCCGGGGCGGCTTGTACGAGCCGGTATAGAAGACACGTCCCATATGGAGGAAGACGGCGATCACCATGCCTTGTGCCGACCAGCGGTGCATGTTGCGCATGAGCTGGCCGAACGAGACGCTGGCCTCGATGTCCTTCATTGACTGGTACGCCTCAGCGGAGGAGGGCACGTAGTAGAACATCAGCAGGACGCCGGTCATCGTCAACACGAGGAACATGAAGAACGAGAGCCCGCCGAGGCAGAAGGTGTAGGTCACCTTCGTGGCGTAGCGCTTGATCTTCACCGGATGGATGTGCAGGAACACGTTGCTGGCGATGATCAGCGCCTGGTTGCGCTGCGTATCGGGGTAGCCGTGTCTGACTACCGAACGCCACAACGCCGAGCCTGTGATGCGATCGGCTAGCGTTTGCTCACGCCGCATGCCACTCCTCCTCCGGATCCCTGGCAGGGTGATTCGATCATGTCGCTCATGCATCAGCCTTCCAGGCGAGGAGACCTCGCGGAAGGTGGCCATGGCTCCCAGCTTCCGCGCCGCGAATCAGCGGCGGCGCATGTGTGGTCGTATTGTGGTCCCCTCCTATCGGTCCGGTCAAGGGGAGATGGGCGGGAAGGTGGTGCACGTCTGCCGCGCAATCCCGAAAATGGCGGTTCTGTCGTACAAAAGTACGGCAGCGACGTACAGATTTGGGGAGTGCCCGCACGCAAGAAGCCGCCTGGCGAAGCCGAGGCGGCGGGTGGGGTGGGCGCGACAGGACTTGAACCTGTGACCTCACGGATGTGAACCGTGCGCTCT